>CAZAYE010000433.1:0-4202 GCA_964489255.1 uncultured Enterobacteriaceae bacterium | reverse complement strand
GTTTGATATCGAGCATAGCGTGTCCTACAGCGAGGGGGGCAGGTCGAAAGCTCCCCGAATATGCGTCAGATGTGGTTTCTCTTTCTCCCAACGGATGCCAATCACATCAAACCGCGCCTCTCGGTCAGACAGACGGTTGCGGGACAGGTAATGCAACGCGGTTCTGGCAATCTGCCGCTGCTTCCGCGCAGTCACCGAAGCGAGGGGATCGCCAAAGGCCTCTCCCGTGTGGGTGCGCACCTCCACAAAAACGATCGTTTGCCGATCTAACGCAATCAGGTCAACCTCTCCAAAAGGGCAACGATAATTTCTGGCAATGATCGTATAGCGTTGAGCAGCTAAAAACTGTTCAGCCTCGCGCTCTCCCTGCTGTCCACGCTCACGCCGTCCCCGACCTGCCTGCATAGTGGCAGGGTAACCGAGAGCGCCCCTCTGGATCAAGGCCATAGATAGCACGGTCGTCATGCCGCGTCCGTTCCGTTGAATCTCCTCGCACTCTATGTCACACTAACCCGCGGAGTAACCCATCCATGAGAATCAGTCGAGAAGAAGTGCAGCGGGTCGCACTCTTGGCACGCTTAGAATTCACCGCTGCAGAGCAAATCGAGTTGGCTGAGCATCTCGACAAAGTGCTGACCTACATGGAGAAACTCAACCAACTAGACACTAAAGACGTGGAGCCCACTGCCCATGCGGTCGATGTTCCCGCGCCGCTGCGTGAAGATCGGGTCGTCAATCCGGCTGATCCCGACGCGCTTCTCCACAATGCGCCAGCTCGGGAAAAAGACTTCTTCAAGGTGCCGAAAATCATTGAGTAAGAAATCAGTTGTCAGCAGGCAGTGGCCGGTGAAAAGCAGCAGTGGATGACAGCCGTGACAACTGAGAACTGATACCTGGCAACTCATTATGGAGCCTTACAGTCTCACTATCCATGAAGCCACCGCTCTATTACGCAAGCGGGAACTCAGCGCCCAAGAACTGACTCGTTCTATCCTGCAACGCATCCGCGCAACCGATCCTCAGACGCACTCATACCTGACGGTCTGCGAAGCAGAAGCCCTCACCCAGGCAAAAGCGGCTGATCAGATTCTTGCCGCAGGAAGCTCAATCCCCCTCCTGTGCGGCATCCCGGTCGCAGTCAAAGACGTTATCCTGACCAAAGGGATTCGTTCCACCGCTGGATCCAAAATCTTGGCACACTTTGTGCCTCCCTACGATGCCACCGTCATTCAGTTGCTCAAAGCAGCCGGAGCTGTCCTCATCGGCAAAGTCAACTGCGACGAGTTCGCTATGGGCTCCTCTACCGAGAACTCGGCGTTCTTCCCCACTCGCAACCCTTGGGATCTCACGCGTGTCCCAGGTGGGTCTTCCGGAGGCTCAGCGGCGGCAGTGGCGGCTGACCAAGCCTTAGCCGCTCTTGGCACTGATACCGGGGGCTCGATCCGCGAGCCGGCCTCATTCTGTGGAGTCGTAGGATTGAAGCCGACTTATGGGCGAGTCAGTCGCTTTGGGGTTGTCGCCTTTGCCTCGTCACTAGACCAGGTTGGTCCATTCGCCAAAGATGTCCGTGACTGTGCCCTCATGCTGCAAGCAATTGCCGCCCATGATCCTCGAGATTCGACTTCAGTGAATCTCCCTGGGTCAGACTACCAAGCCAGCCTCACCCGTAACCCTCAGGGGCTTAAGATCGGCATTCCGAAAGAGTATTTCGTCGAAGGGATGCAACCTGGCGTCGAGCGCGCTGTTCACCAAGCCATCGCTGCACTTGGCGCGCTTGGGGCCGAGCCGGTTTCGATCTCTCTGCCTCACACTGAGTATGCTATCGCGACCTACTACATCATCGCCACCGCCGAGGCCAGTTCGAACCTCGCCCGTTACGACGGTATGAAGTATGGTTACCGCACTCCGCAGGCTGAGGGCTTGATCGAGACGTACCGCCGCACTCGATCCCAGGGCTTCGGCAACGAAGTGAAACGTCGTATTATGCTTGGCACTTATGTGTTATCCGCCGGGTATTATGACGCCCACTATCTCAAAGCCCAGAAAGTACGCACGCTCATCCGCCAGGATTTCCTGAAAGCCTTTGAGCTCTGTGATGTCATCGCTACCCCTGTCGCACCCACGACGGCGTTTCGTCTCGGTGAGAAAACCGCTGACCCCTTAACGATGTATCTCTCTGATATTTTCACCATCGCCGTTAATCTTGCGGGGCTGCCGGGGCTCTCGGTCCCCTGTGGGGTTGACGAAGACAGCCTGCCCATCAGCTTGCAGCTAATTGGCAAGCCTTTCGGCGAAGAGACGTTGCTCCAAGTAGCCTATGCCTATGAGCAAGCAACCCCATGGCATACACGAAAACCGCCACTCAAGAGTAACGAGTAATGAGAACTGAGTGATGAACCTTCACCACCCGCAGTTTTTTTCTCGCTCCTCATTCATGCCTCATTACGCAGTCCCGAGGTGTTATGGAATACGAAGCTGTCATCGGTTTGGAAGTCCATGCGCAACTTTTGACTGAGTCGAAAATCTTCTGTGGCTGTTCCACCAAGTTCGGCGCCGCACCCAACCACCATACCTGCCCGGTCTGTATAGGCCTGCCCGGCGTGCTGCCAGTGCTGAACCGCCGAGTGGTTGAGTTCGCGTTGCGAGCCGCACTTGCGACACAGTGTGAGATCGCTCCAGTCAGCCGTTGGGCACGTAAGAACTACTTTTACCCGGATCTTCCCAAAGGCTATCAGATTAGCATGTACGAGATGCCCATTGCCCAGTACGGTTCCATCACCATCAATACTAATGGCCAGAGCAAACGGGTCGGTCTCACCCGTATCCACATGGAGGAGGATGCTGGCAAGAATATCCACGACGCCCACGGCGATGCCAGCCTAGTCGACCTCAACCGTGCTGGCGTCCCGCTGCTGGAGATTGTCAGCGAACCAGACCTGCGCACCCCCGAAGAGGCAGGCGCCTATCTGCGTAGCTTGCGGGTCATCTTACAATACCTTGAAGTCTGCGATGGCAACATGGAGGAAGGGAGCTTGCGCTGCGACGCCAATGTGTCAGTACGACCACGAGGGAGCACGGCGTTCGGCACGAAGGTCGAAGTCAAGAACATGAACTCCTTTCGCGCCGTGGAAAAAGCGTTGCACTACGAAATTCAACGCCAAAGCGAGACGCTCGCAGCCGGCGGCCGGGTGGTCCAAGAAACCCGGCTGTGGGATGCAGATCGTGAGGTGACGCGCTCGATGCGCAGTAAAGAGTTCGCGCACGACTACCGCTATTTTCCCGACCCAGACCTGTTACCTCTCGTGGTAGGGACCGATTGGACAACAGCAGTGAAAACCTCCCTGCCCGAATTGCCACTGGAACGGCAAGAGCGCCTGACTCGTGAGTACGGTCTGCCAGCGTATGATGCCGAGGTTCTCACCTCGCGCAAGGATGTGGCTGATTATTACGAAGCCGCGGTGCGTGCCTACCCTTCTGATCCTAAGGCAATTAGCAATTGGGTCATGGAGAGCGTCCTGCGAGTCATCAAAGACGAAAAGCTCGACACCGGACTCAAGATCATTGCCTGGCCGTGTCCACCAGAGCATCTCGGGAGGCTGATTGGTCTCATCAATGAGGGAAAGATCAGCGGGAAGATGGCCAAAGCCATTTTTGCAGAAATGCGCGGAGGTGGCAAAGCACCGGACACCATTCTCGCTGAACAGGGACTGACTCAGGTGAGCGACGAGGAAACCTTGGCGGCACAGATCGATCAAGTCATGGCGGCCAACCCGGATAAGGTCGGCGCATACCGCGCCGGTCGCGAGAAGTTCCTGCAGTTCTTCGTCGGTCAAGTCATGAGAGCCACCCAAGGCAAAGCGAATCCACAGATAGTAAACGAGTTGTTGAAGAAGAAGCTATTAGCAGAGAGCCAGTAGCTGAAAACCCCGCAAGAGCGTCAATTGCGAGACTTTTCGTTTATGCAGAAGCTCACAGCTTTCCTAGGAGCCACTCATGGACTTTTCTTTCACTCCTGAACAAGAAGCCTTTCGCCAGGAACTGCGCACATGGCTGCAAGCCAATGTCCCACCTGAGGCGCAGCACTTACGCCACCTGCAACCCCAAGCCTCGGTTGCAGACCTGGCGTTTCTCAAATCCTGGCAGAAGAAAGTGTACGAAGGGGGCTGGGCCGGGGTCTCGTGGCCCAAGGAGTACGGCGGGCG
>CAZAYE010000432.1:0-4209 GCA_964489255.1 uncultured Enterobacteriaceae bacterium | reverse complement strand
CAGGCCATTGAGTGGTTGCGTAAAACGAGTGTACGTACGGGTAGAGCAATTGCTATCATCGGTGATCTTCAGGGCCCGAAGATTCGTACGGGCGAGAACAAAGACGGCGTGCCAATCGAACTCCGGCTCGGCCAGCAGCTCATCGTCACAACTGACCCTATTGAAGGCACGGCAGAATGCATCTCTACGACCTACCCCCACTTTGCCGAGGATGTGCGCCCAGGAGACCGCCTCCTCCTCGACGACGGCAAACTCGAACTCATCGTGCTCTCTACCGATGGGGTGCGGCAGGTAATCACCGAAGTTGTCCTGGGGGGACCGCTTGGTGCTCACAAAGGGATCAACATGCCGGGGGTCACGTTGCGTGCCCAGGCCCTGACAGACAAGGATAAAGCCGACCTTGAGTTCGCCTTAAAGGCCGAGGTTGACTACGTGGCCCTCTCCTTTGTCCGTCGCCCAGAAGACCTCATCCTGGCGCGTCAAACAATGGAACAGATTGGTCGTGTCGTCCCTCTCATCGCCAAGATCGAGAAACCTGAGGCTCTCGCGAATCTGGAGGCGATCCTCGAGGCAACCGACGGAGTGATGGTGGCGCGCGGCGACCTGGGAGTCGAAATCACTCCAGAGCAAGTTCCTATCGTCCAGAAGGAGATCATCCGTCAATGTAATCGTCGCGGCCTGCCAGTCATTGTTGCCACGCAAATGCTGAACTCGATGATCGAACAGCCACGCCCAACGCGAGCAGAGGCCTCTGATGTCGCCAATGCGGTATTCGATGGGGCGGATGCGGTTATGCTCTCGGGCGAGACGGCGAGTGGTCAGTATCCGATCGCAGCAGTAGCGATGATGGACCGCATCGTCCGCACTGCCGAAGAGCAGATGGGCAAGGAACCAGCCAAAGCACCTCCTGAACCTACTGCTTTTCCTGCCGCGTTCCCTGAGGTTGCTTGCAGTATCGCCTGTCGCGCCGCCCGAGAATCAGGAGCAACCCTTGTCGTCGCCTTTACGACATCAGGATTGACCGCCCGCCAGCTCGCGCACTTTCGACCGAGCGTGCCGATAGTCGCCTTTAGTCCGTATCAAGAAATCTGGCATCGAGTTGCTCTCTTCTGGGGAGTCCTGCCACGCATTTTGGAACCGCTGACAACCATTGAAGCAATGGTCATGCGGGTTGAGCAGGAACTGCTCTCCAACCGTCTAGCTCAGCCCGGCGATCGCATTGTCCTGGTCTTCGGCGCTCCTCTAGGGTTAGGGACTCCCACCAACTCGATCCGTCTGCATGAGATCTCACGCTCGACTAAGTCATAGGAAGATATATCAGTATTGTCATTCTGAGCCGAAGGCGAAGAATCTCGGAGAAAGAAGAGACCCTTCGCTGCGCTCAGGGTGACACCAAGGTTAGGGCAGTTACCAGATAGATTGCCATTGGTATCACCTCTTATCTTCAGATCTTCGTTCCTCCCTCGTTACGAGCACAAAACGATATGCTACCTTGCCACACGTCTCGCGTGTAGGTAATTCGCAGGAAGAAGCACATAGAGAAGGAAGCCTGGGGATTGAAAAGACATCTCTGGGACAATAACGGAAGGAGTTGGCATGCTCAAAAAAATCCACCACGTTGGCATTGTCGTTCGCAACCTCGAAGAAGCCTTTGGTTTTTACAAAGACACCCTTGGCCTGCCATTGAATAAGATGGCGACGATTCAAGATCAGGGCGTCAAAGCTGCACTGTTACCGATTGGCGAAAGTGAGATCGAATTGCTCGAACCGATTACCTCCGACTCCGGAGTCGCCAAGTTCCTGGAGAAAAAAGGCGGAGGGTTGCATCACCTGTGTTTCGAGACCGATGACATCACTGCCGAGTTGCAAGGGGCCAAGGACAAAGGACTGCGAGTGATCGACCAGCAACCGCGTCCAGGTCTGGCTGGAATTATCGCCTTTCTTCACCCTCAGGCATGTTGCAGCGTGCTCGTCGAATACGCGCAGCCTGTAAACCACACGGAGCATTCCTCCCTGTTAGGCGAAGCGCGCAACCGGCGCTTCACCGCCAAACGGCTGGACCACCTGGTGATCGCGGTCAAAGACTTGGAAGGGGCAGTCGCCACCTACCAGAAGAACTTCGGCCTCGCGCGTGAAGAGGCCCGCGAGGTCCCCGCTTTAGGCATCCGGAACACCTTCATGCCGATCGGTGACGCCAAGATCGAGTTCGTCACTCCGCTCGGCGACAACAGCCCGATTGCTCAGTTCATTACCAAGAGCGGAGAAGGAATGTATCTCTTAGCGCTCGATGTAGATTACCTCCCTGGTGCAGTAGCTGCCCTCGCTGACAAAGGGATCAAAGCCAATATGGTCAAGGCTCCGGACGGCAACGACCTTGCTTTTATCAGCCCGAGGCACACCCACGGCGTGCTGCTCCAACTGCTGTCACGCCGTTAAAAAGGGCGAATCTATGGCGGACCTCGATGATCTGAGAGCTGCCTTTGCGCAAGAGATCGAAGCGTTCAACTCACGCAATAAGGATCGGAGACCATGAAAAAAGACGCTCCTTGGGTCATGCGCACGTATTCCGGTCATTCCACTGCGAAGGCCAGTAACGAACTGTACCGCCTCAATCTGAGCAAAGGCCAGACCGGACTGTCGGTCGCCTTCGATCTGCCCACCCAGACCGGCTATGACAGCGATGATTCATTCGCTCGTGGTGAAGTAGGCAAGGTAGGAGTGCCGATCTGTCACCTCAGCGATATGGAAGCCTTGTTTGACGGCATTCCCCTCGATCAGATGAACACCTCGATGACCATCAACGGCACGGCAGCTTGGTTGCTGGCCTTGTACATCGCGACAGCCGAGCGTCAGGGAGTGGCCCCTAAGGTCCTGCAAGGGACAACACAGAACGATATTGTTAAAGAGTACCTCTCACGTGGGACCTACATCTTCCCGCCTAAGCCAAGCCTGCGTCTCATTAGCGACGTAATTACTTACACAGTCGCTCAGGTCCCCAAGTGGAATCCGATCAATGTGTGCTCCTACCATTTGCAAGAGGCTGGAGCCACGCCGGTCCAAGAAATAGCCTATGCCCTTTGCACAGCCATTGCTGTACTCGATACGGTACGCGCCTCGAGAAAACTGAGCGCAACGGATTTTGCCGAAGCAGTCGGACGCATCAGTTTCTTCGTCAACTCTGGTATTCGTTTTCTTGAAGAGGTCTGTAAGCTGCGCGCCTTTGGCCAGCTCTGGGACGAACTGACCCGTGATCGCTATGGCGTTGCTGATCCCAAGCTGCGGCGGTTCCGCTACGGAGTGCAGGTCAATTCTTTGGGGCTGACCGAGGCCCAGCCGGAGAACAACGTGCCTCGCATCGTTTTGGAGGCTTTAGGCGTGACGCTCAGTAAGAGTGCTCGCTGCCGGGCGCTGCAGTTACCGACATGGAATGAAGCCTTAGGCCTGCCTCGGCCCTGGGATCAGCAGTGGAGCTTACGCGTCCAGCAGATCCTGGCATACGAAACCGACATCTTGGAAGACGAGGACATCTTCGACGGCAGCCGCGTGATTGAGGCGAAGACCAACACAATCAAGCACGCAGCTTGGGTGGAGGTGGAACGAGTCCTGGAGCTCGGCGGAGTTATTGCTGCTCTCGACTACATCAAGGAACAACTGGTTGCCAGTCACACCGAACGGTTGCGCCGTATTAACTCCGGCGAGCATATTGTCGTTGGGGTTAACAAGTTCACTGAAACTGCTCCCTCACCCCTCTACACTGGTGATTCCTCGGCCATTCTCAAAGTGGACGAAGCAGCCGAGCGTGACCAAGTTTCTCACCTGAGAGCATTCCGATCTTCTCGAAATCAGACAGAGGTCACGGCTGCCCTCGCGGCGCTGCGAGATGCAGCGGTCAGTGGCACGAACATCATGCCCGCTTCGATTCGTGGTGCCCATGCCGGAGTCACCACAGGAGAATGGGCGCAGACCTTGCGCACGGTGTTCGGAGAGTTTCGTGCCCCTACAGGTGTTGGTGGCGCTGCAGGCACAAGAGGACTCGAAGGCTCAGTGGCAGAGAAACTCGAGGCCTTGCGTGCACGCGTACGTCAGTCGGCTGATACGCTAGGTCGGCCACTTAAAGTACTTATTGGCAAACCTGGGCTAGACGGCCACTCGAACGGCGCCGAGCAGATCGCCGTATGGTGCCGTGACGCCGGTATGGAAGTGGTATAC
>CAZAYE010000431.1:0-4218 GCA_964489255.1 uncultured Enterobacteriaceae bacterium | reverse complement strand
GCCAGCAGGAATCGCGTGACAAAAGGTTCAGAAGGTAGGCCTTCCTTCACCATATCTAACTCGCGCCTGGCAAGTTGAAACAATCTAAGAGTGGCGAGTTCTTGGCTGCGGCGATAGTGGCGCTCGAGCGAGGGCGAGAGCGCAGGAGAGGAGACGATTCCATCCGTTCCGGGCTGTAAAGATGGCGGAGAAAGGCCGAGGCGTTGTTCTGCCCATCCCGCATAGTAGCCATCCGCATAACGGCGCAGGAGCTCGCGGTAGAGTTTCTTCGCCTTCTCTGGGTGCGCTCGCTGCTCTGCCGACCGAGCCTGCCAGTAAAGGGCGCTTTCGCCCTCGGGAGTGCCAGAGGCGGACTTGGCTAAGGACGCGAACAATCTCTCGGCTTCGCGAAAGTCATTCCTACGATACGCCATCCACCCTTCGCGCCAACGCCCCTCGCGAGCGAGCTGACTGGTAGGGAAAAGCGTGGCAAGGCGCTGATACGCAGCGGCGGCTCGTCGGTCTTCTTTTCTTTCTTGGTAAATGCGGCCAATTGCATACCAAGCCTCAGCCGCCTTATCGTGACGTGGGTAGCGTTGCGTGAGGCGCTTCAACACGGCGTGGGCCTCATCGTCCCGATCTTTGTTCCACAGCAGCGTACCCCAATCGTAGAGTGTCGCAGGCGCTAAAGCACTGCTGGAGTAACGCTCGGTGAGTTCTTTCCAGGTAGCGATGGCATCCTCGACTCGTCCTTGCCGTTTGTACTGCGAGGCCAGGAGGCTGAGCATTTCTGGGTGCAGCGGACTCGCCGGAAACTTGGTCGTAAACTGCCGCGCGAGCGTTTCGGCTTTCGTGGCGTCACCTTCCTGGGTCAGGAGATGGACTTCATTGAGATACTCTCGGTCGGAATCGAACTCGAAGCGGGTAGGGACAGAGGCGCGAAGTTGCTCGACGCGCGCCTTCGCCGTCTTGCCGACTGAAGTGCGCGGGGCCGAGCGACGTAACTCCTGATACAGGGTGTAGGCATCGGCTGTGTCGCCTTGCCCTTCCCGTGCTTGGGCCAGGACCAACGCGACCTCTTGCCGCAGCGAGGGTAACGCTTCATGCGAGGCTTGTGCCTGCTCAGCGTACTGGGCTGCCTCCGGCCAGTTATTTTCGGCCAGTGCCAGTTTGGCTAACTCCAGGGACGCACAGCCACTCCAAATGCTATCAGGATGTTCAGCGAGCAGGCGGCGAAACAGGTTCCGTGCCTCCGTGGTCTGACCCTCGTCGCGGTTCAAGGTGCCGAGATAATAGAGGCTATAGTCCGCTAAGGTCGGATACACTTCGAGCGCACGGCTCAAGAACACCCGCGCTCCCTCGTGATTCTTCTCATTCAGGAAACGGTATCCGAGACTGAAGATTTCGCGTTGCTTTTCGAGGGTATCACCGACGAGCAGCGTGCGCTGCGCAGCCCAAAGATCGGTGGGAGCAGCAACGGGTGGGATATCAGTCGTCACAAGGGTGACCGTTGACAAAGCAACATCTGGCTGCACAGACGAAACTTCTTTGGCACAGGAAGGCAAGAGGAGCAAAATGAAAAGCTGTGTCAGGAGACTGACGCCCCTGAGACGGTGGGCAATGCCTACCCTACAGAACTGATAACTGATAACTGACAACTGGCAACTCTCCCTCATCGTTCAAACGTAAACAACATCTTCTGAAACCGCTCGATCTGAGTCGGCGTGGTTCGACTGCCGACCCGCGCCATCAAGACGTTGGCTGAAGACAGGGTAATTTCTGGGTTGGTTGTAAGATACACCCGAAAGCCGAACGGTCGAAACAGGCGTACGAGCATATTGCGATAGGCATACGCCGACAAATTGGTCTGGTCTAGATCCCAATGCCAACAGTAGCCGGTCAGGAAAAAGATTTTTGTTTCGATGAATGGGTCTGAGAGAATCAGCGCCGTCATCGCGCGGGCCAGCCCTAGGCGGCGCCAGTTGCGGCTCACTTCGATAGCACCCAGTTCGTAACAGAGACCGTCGTTATTATCGCGCCACCCTTCGACAGCGTCTGGATAGCTGCACTCAATATAGCCGATGATTTGTCCAACAGGAGAAAGGGCAATGGTCACATTCGCATCGGGCAAGGTGGCAACTGTTGCCAAAGTCTCGATACCAGAAATGATCGATCGGTAGCGGGCAAAGCGTCCAATGCCTTCCTCTAGTGTCAATTGATGAAGGAAGGCTGGTGAGCAGGTACTAAAGATGCGCACAGGTCCCTGCGGCGAGGAGGTCGTGCTCTCCTGTGGCATGGGATGTTCTGGCTGCAGGACAGGTTCGCTCACAAGACTAAGACGTAACCTACAAGACGTAAAACGTGAGAACCAGGCGAAGAAATCACTCGTTACTCAGCACTCATTACTCATTACTTTTTAAAAGTCCGTCCACCTCGGTGCTAGATTCTTAACCATGATGACCAGGTCGCACTCATTCCCTGCCTGATCTTTGTGAAGTTCGGGGATGACCGCCTCACGGACGAAGTCGAGGCGACGGATCGCTTTAAGCGCCGCGGTTTCGTTGCTGGCGACCTCCGCCACCAGTTTCTCAAGCCCAAGGCCGGTGGCTAATTGCACGATGTCGAGTAACATCCAGGTGCCAAGCCGTTTGCTGCGATAGTCTGGATCGATTACGATGCGAACCTTACCGACATGACTGGTGCTGCCGTAGCGGCGGCGGTGGAGAGTAACGTCGCCGATAATTCGCGCTTCGTGTACGGCGACGATCGGAATGACCCGCTCATAATCGACCCCTACCGCCCATTGGTGAACAGTAGCCGAGTCATTGACATCATGGCGCAGGTACCAGCGATCGTCCTCAGGAATGCGTTGAAAGAAGGTGACGAGCCGTTCGGCATCCTCGCGCTCGAGGGGTCGCAAGGTGACCCGCGTGCCGTCTTTGAGGATGGCCTCTTTAGGATACTCGTCGAGCATGCCTACCTCCACGTTTGAGAAAATAACCTTTTCTTGATATGCCGAATTTCCCTGGCAAAAAAGGAGGGGTGTCGTCAGGACTCGGGTGGTGGCGCAGTTTCGCGAAGCGTTTGTTGTGGGTAGGGGCGACCCGCTGGGTTGCCCTCCGGAGGGCGAGGCAACGCCTCGCCCCTACACGAGAAACCACCATCAGTGCATGGGGCAGTTATGCTCGGAGCGAATGGAGAGCGCCTTGTAGGTTCAAACTGCGCCACTACCAGGACTCGCCGAGGGTTGCTCCGCCAGACTCGATCTGCTACGGGGAAAATGAGGTGTGCTCCCTGAGCCCTACCTTTAGGGGTAAAGATGCGGAGTTGCAGTAAAGGAGGTTGGCGATGAACGAACAGCTCCAACATGACATGCTGCCGCACGCGACCCACGATGAGCTGGCGCGCCAGAACTTCGTGCAGAGCCTGAAAGTCTACCTCGCGAGTAAAGTGTCTCCGGGTAATAAGATGGTGTACGAACACCGCGCCAAACCGCGCTTTGAGCGGGAGTATTCCTGCGCCCCTCAGACTCGTCAGGAGGTGCGACGAGTCATGAAGGACGAGCCGTACTATCAAACGTGGAGTGCGTTGCAACGTACCAGCCAGGAGATGATGTGGGACGCGGTCGCAGCCAGTGTTGAGCGTCAATTGCCTGATCTGATCATGCGGGCCAAGAAGGATGGGAGCACCTTAGGGTCGCTGACGTTGGATCCCGATCTGAAAATTCCCGCCTACCATACCGCCGTGGACATCCACTGCCAGCCGGGTGGCTACCATAGTGAAAATGTCCAAGACGACGTCGCGGCTGGCGCAATCTATGACCGGGCGGTGTACATTTATGCGATGAGCCGGCTGGGAGTACTCAATGACGACCTCGGTCAGTCCTTGGTTCGTTACCTGAAAGAGCAGCACCCGGGTCTGCGGCCGACACGCATTCTCGACATGGGGTGCTCGGTTGGGCACAGCACCCTGCCGTTCGTGGACGCCTATCCGGGCGCGGAAGTCTATGCCATCGATGTCGGTGCGCCGGTGTTACGCTATGCCCATGCGCGGGCCGAGGCTTTAGGGAAGCGAGTCCATTTCTCGCAGCAGAATGCCGAGCGCACGAACTTTGCGGATGGCTCTTTCGCTCTCATTGTCTCTCACATCCTCTTGCATGAGACGTCGAGTGTCGCCCTGGGTCACATCCTCCGCGAGTGTTACCGGTTGCTAGCCCCGGGGAGCATGATGGCCCACCTG
>CAZAYE010000430.1:0-4231 GCA_964489255.1 uncultured Enterobacteriaceae bacterium | reverse complement strand
CCCTTCACCTGCGTACCACCCACAATCTCCGTAGCCAGGGCGTGTAGGAGGAAGGCGACTACTGCTTCATCAAGTAAGTCAAGGGCAACAAGTTTAAAGATTTCCGGGTCGAACGGGCCGCTGTGGCCCGTCTGCAGCGAAGGCGCGATGGCGCCACCGGCGCGCACCAAGCGCTCCAGTAAAGTTCTCAGCGTGCCAGCGATTACTGGATCGCCCACTCCGTGATCGGTCGGCATGAGCGTCACGGTCCCGGTTTTTTCGGGGGTCGGACGCTGCGTATAGAACGATGTGAGCGGCATGACCAGGGCGGCGGTGGCATTGCCGCCGAGAAAACCGTGGCGCTCGGCTAAGATAACCTCGACCCCGGTTGCCGCCGCACCGAGTGCGGCGCCCAATCCGGAGGGACCACCGCCTACGACCAGAACATCGGTCTTGGCGGCCACAGTGGCACTGCGCGGCGGCAGCATCACAGTCTGTATCTGGGTTGGACGCACGAGGGGCGGCATACCTCTTCCCTTTCTCACGGGTCTTTCGTGGCCGCGATTTTCGAGAAGAGATCCGCGGCGAGCCCGAGGGTCTCGCGTGCTCGCTCCTGCAGCGCAGGCAACGCACGCTGGATGTGTGCGCGCACCTCGTGCCGGGTGTCCCAGGAACGGTCAATGTAGGCAATAAGCTGACCGGTACTCACCTGCTCCAGTGGGGGCATCTCGAGCCCCAGGTCCTCGATAAAACCGGCGATTTTAGTGGCATAAGGAAGGGCAACAAACGGGACTCCTTGCAGAGCGGTAAAGATTAAGAAATGGAGCCGCATGCCTACAGCGAACTCGAAGTGACTGACCAAGGACAGCAGTTGTCCGGGACTGTACTCGCCTTTCAGGACGGCGGCCCGTGACGCGTGCTTCATCTGTGCCACCACGGCGTGGCTCTGTTGCAGGTCCAAATGCTTTCTTTCCATGGACACGAAGACGATTTGCACGTCGTTGCGGTCCACTAGAAAATCGGCGGCATGCGCCAGTAGAGCATGATAATGCTGGATATCGATATCCGGTGCCGCTGGCCCTGGCTCACGTACGGAGAACCCGACCAAGCGATGTCGTGTGTCCAGTCCCTCGCGCGTAAGCGCTTCAAGTGGCAGCGGTTCCGGTTCGAGCAGCAGAGCAGGGTCAGCAGTGACGTGGATGGGCTGCTCCACGCCTACTTCTTCCAATAGCTTGCGGGCCTGCCGATCGCGCACGGTGATGAGAGCCGTTTTGTTGAGAGCATCGCGGATGAGCTGCCGGGTTGCTGACACCACGAGCGGACCTGCGCTGATGGCGTAGAGCATGACCGGAACACCGATCTCATGCGCCAGCATTACCTCGCGCAGATAGCTCTCAACCTCTCCATTGTACAGAATGCCACCCCCGCCCAAGATCAACAGGTCGAGCCGTTCGACTTCCGCCCGCGCCTCGGCGCGCGTCAGTTTCCGAATCGGTACGACATGTTCCACCTGATGCCGCCGTTGTGTGTCTTCGTCATCCCGTGAGAAGACAGTGATTTCGACCGGGAGCGAATTGCGTAACTGCGAGATGATCGCTTGGAGAATCGCTTCGTCCCCTAAGTTGGACCCTCCGTACGACCCAGAAATGCCAACCCGAGGGACCTCGTTTAGCGTACCCATACGGCTCACTTTCTGCGCTCTGCTATCCTGGCCCTGCTGTTAATTATTAGCGCTCTCCCTTACACTCCTCGACACGTACTAAATCGAACCACATGATGTTGGTACATTTTTACAACGCGACCTTTCAGTGTTGTCATTCTGAGCCCTTCGGCTTCGCTCAGGATCAACTCCGCGAAGAATCTGACCGCGAGACCCTTCGCTGCTCTCAGAGTGACAGCCATAGCGTGCCAATCTTTTAGTGAGCCCCTAGCTCTTATAGGTGCGTACGCGGCCCCACAGGCTCTTGGTGCCCCAGATCCCTGAGCGCAGACACTCCAACTGCACGATTTGGCTGTGATCAACGAAGAGGTTCACTTCTGGACCGTAATTTTTGATGTACCACGCGAAGACCGCTGGGTCGGCTGCCTCAAACATCACGTTTTCGAGACCTAACGCGTGCACAAACTTGGCCGGCACGTCAGTCCGCCAAAAGTCTACACTTTCAGTGATGCCCTCAGACTCAACCATGATCATCGATGCTCCCGCGTCTAGATACTTCTCGGCCTGGAGAATCGCCCAATTTGGATCCCGGATGCCTTCCGACGCCAGCTCGGCAGCGGCGGTCGCCCCTCCAGCGCCAAATTGAATACCGACCTCAGTGGTAGGCTACGTCGAAGATTTCAATTTCCACGCGGAGTACCTCTCCCGCCGCAAAGCCGTCGCGGGCTTTGCGCTCCAATAGCCCTTCGATCACTGACTGCGAGTGGACCTCCGCGTTGTACTTTTTAAGGATGGTGCGGTTGACACTCTCCAGACTCTCCCGAGACCAATCGATGCGGAACGGCCCGGCAATGGTGTCCATAAAGCCTTTTTTGCCCTCAAAGACCTCTCGAGGGCCAGTGATGCCCCGCATGGCCAAGAACGTCGCATGGGTGCAGCCAAAGGCGGTATTGGGGTAGGCTAAGCCCTTCCAGTGGGACAAGGCGCCAGTCCTAGTGACCCTGAGAGCGTTAAAGGCTGTACCACAGATGGCGATGGCATTGGCGGTGCGTTCACGATCCAAACCCAAAGCTTTGCAGACCCCTGCTGCGAGAGCGTACGAACCCTGAGTGGTGTGGTCGAAACCCTTCGCCCGCACGGGCGCGACATCGCTGAGACGACACTGTACCTGGTAGGCGATAGCGAGAGCAGTCAAGAGATCTTTTCCACTTCCGTCGGCGTACTCAGCCGCGGCCAGCACCGCCCCGAGGTTATCACTGGGATGGCACGTCTCGCCCTTCGTTAGATAACTATCGTTGAAATCCAGATACCGCACCAAGGCGCCGTTATACAGCGCCGCCCGGTCTGGCGCGGTCCGCCCACCGCCGATCAACGAGCATTGGCCGCCGGTGCTGAAGTCTTCGATCTGCTGCTTCAGTAGGGTGATTGGTTCCCCGTGGAGCGCGCCAAGCGCACAGCCCACGCTATCCAGCATCCTGATTTTGAGCTGGAGCCTTGCCTCCTCGGAGAGGTTCTCATAGGAAGCTTTGACGACAAAAGCAGCAAGCTCTTCGGCCGTGGTCATATGGGTTTCACCACATCTTTGAAACGAGAAGCAAGCGCTATACCATCTAGCGAGAGGCCTCCTGGGCCTGTATCCGCAGCTGCAGCTTGGCAAAATTTTCTTTCATGACGAGTCCCGCTGCCGGGTGATACTGGATCTGATAGTCTGGCTCTTCTGGTGACGCACAAGGCGCTCGACTCCACAATAATACTCACAGAATGGCATAAACCAGGCCCTGTTTTTGTTTAAGGTGTGAGGAAATCTCCTTAGGCAGCGGAGTGAAAACCCCCACTATTCTCTCCATTCCAGAGAAGCCCTCAGCACCCGACAACTTTCTTTCCCAATAGAAAATAGTCCTCTAACGGAGAGAACTTCAGGCCTGTTTTTTGCTAGAAAAAGAACGCTGCTCCCACTGGCCGCCTGACAGGCCCTTGAAGGCGTCACTCTCAGATCTTTAGTCACCGAGTCACCAACTTCGGTGCCGGCACTCTCGGCCTCCACTTAGTTGTGTAGAGAAGCCATGGCGGTACAGTCTGAAAGAGGGCAGGTGATTGGGCAGCTCCGTTGGTGGGAGAGGCTATGTCCTGTATATTGCTCCTTGCTCTTACACTTTGGTGCTGGTGGAGCGTGCCGGTTCTGGCTCTGACCGTTGAGGAGCTGGACCCCGAGCGGGAATGGCGCGTCCAGGACATTCTCATCTCTGGGAACGAGGCGTTCTCCACAAGCGAACTCCTGGCAACGCTCCGCACCAAGAAACGGCCTTGGTACACTCCGTGGCAGAAGCGGCCGGTTTTTGACCCGGTCACCTTTACCACCGATCTGGAACGGCTGCAGCGCTTCTACGAAGCCCGGGGGTACTACCAGAGCCGGGTGACCTACGAGCTGCAGGTTGACGATAGGGCCTCTCTCGTGACTGCTCAGGTCACAGTAGAAGAGCATCGTCCTGTCACCGTGGCCGAGGCTACAGTCGAGTTCTCTGACTACACCCCAGACCCGGCTGACCCCCCCCTTGCCGAACGGCTGCCCCTCCAGCCGGGCGCGATCTTCAC
>CAZAYE010000429.1:2995-4248 GCA_964489255.1 uncultured Enterobacteriaceae bacterium | reverse complement strand
GAGCTACGTAAGGAGGACCGCAATAATGCCAGTAAAAAAGATGCCATCAAACGTACCCGCTCCACCAATCGAGGCCACTGGCGCGCCGAGGCCAGCGAGGCGACGGAGATTGAGTAAATCCGCGCCGATCAGACAGCCCATGGTGCCGGCAATATATGCTAACGCTGGCGCCTGATCAGGGGTAAGGATAAGGCCAGTCGCGGCAGCGATGAGGGGCGGCACGAACAAAGGGACGGCAATCCCTACTCCAGGAATCGGTCGGGCGAGGTAGTGCACGATAGCAGAGACAATCGCTATCCCGAGCAGGCTACGCACGAAAAGGCCAGTGGAGAACAAGAGGTAAAGCGAGATGAGCGTGGGCACAACAGCTCCCCCGAGATTGACGGCAATCACCGTGTATTCACGATGGGCAACCAAAGGGACGACGTAGCGGACCCCGAAGAAGTCCACGACTTGCTGTGAGACCACTGGTCCACCGCTGATTTGTGTCACCGGGATATTGATGGCACTACCGAAGAGTGAGAGGAGCAGAAGAGGGAAAATGACATGAGCGCTCAATCCGATCCGCTCGTAAGCATAGCTAATGAGGCCAACTTGGACGAAGAAAAAAAGAAAGACAAGAAAAAGAAAGAAGCCAACGATGAACAGGGCGGTTAGAGGGAAAAAATATAGGCCGCGCATAGGATCTTCCTTCCAATCCTGGGCCAGTGTCTCACGTACTTTCAGTCTAGAGTCCCCCTCTCACAAAGCCGTGAGTACTCACCTCTCGAGTGTCTCTCCTGCCAGCATCGCATCCAGCAGATCGCTGCGAGTGACAATGCCGACCAATTTGCCGTTTTCCACTACTGGGAGCGCACCGAACCGCTGGCGGCGCAACCGCTGCGCTGCCTCTCGCAACGAAGTCTGCGGGCTAATGGCGACTACATTGTAGGTCATAACCTCTTCGACTGTGTGCGAATCGCCGAACTCGTCGATGTCTTTTCCGTAAAAGAGCCGTAGGCTCGAGGGATAGGCATCCCGTACATCACGATCGGTGACAATCCCAACCAACTTGTCGTTGACCACGACGGTGATCCGCTCGAACTTGATTGCGCCCCTCAAGCACCAGGGACACCTGGTGGGAACCATTTCCCTCCGGCGCGGTGAGGTCCGCCCGTTCACCGAGCGCCAGGTCAGGCTGCTGGAAAGCTTTGCTGCCCAGGCTGTAATCGCGATCGAGAACGTACGGCTGTTCCGCGAGTTGGAGGAGCGCA
>CAZAYE010000429.1:0-2985 GCA_964489255.1 uncultured Enterobacteriaceae bacterium | reverse complement strand
GTATTTGGCCATGCGCTCCCGCGCGTGACGTAACGTGTCTTTGGGTTTGATGGTCATCACCGACTTGGTCATCCATTTCGACACGTCCATAGCGAAGATCCTCCTTCCTTCATTCTGACCGCTGCCATTCGACCGACAGGAATTTGGGGTCAGACCACTGATAGGTAGTATGGCCCTGGTACGTGCTCCTGAGCGTACGGCCAATACGCTGAGCTAGTTTCTCATTGGTTGTGGAGACGATGATGGCCCCATCCGCTTCTGAGATTTCGACAATACGTTCGAGCGGGTTGATCCCTTTGGCTCGCCCTTCCTCGTTATGGATGAGACGCAGAATCTCGTCTTTGTGCGCGTCCAGAAAAGGGCTGGGTCGGAGGGTCACCTGACCTTCGGCATAGCGGTCGCGAATCTTCTGACAGGCGGGACAGAGGACCATACGAGTCGTTGGCTGCATGGTTTCGCGGAAGTATGCCTCTTCATCAAAAAACCAGTGCCGCCGTTGGTAGAGGGCATGACATTCAGTACAGGCGGCGACCTCGCCAGGGTCGAGGCGGGGCAGATAGGGATCGGTTGATTCGGCCAGGTTACGTCGAACTCGGACCGCCCGGCCTGGGCGTTTGGTAGACATGGGGATCCTCCTTACATTGTCAGGCTATATAGGTTGGTGAATACAGCAAGTATTGAGTTATCCCATCACCAACCGCAAATAGGAGCAAGTCTTGTACCGACAGAAGAAAAACAGCAATTCTTGAGCAAAGTGATTATGGATTCCCATCGGTAAGAAAGAACCACGACCACCCTGGGCAAATTTGAGAAAGAATCCCTGAAAAAAATCGCACAGATTACCATAATGCTGCCTTTGCCCTGAGTCTAGCCAAGGTAAGCGAAGGGCAGCTAGAGTCCGCGGTCATTCTCCTGCGTACTGGGTTTCTTCGGCTTCGCGCAGGACAGGTATCGAGAAGCCCAGGACAGGCCGATCAAGGTACGAAAATGGGCTCTCTCATGAGCCCGCCAAACCTGCTGGCATCGCTCTTGCTGGTAAGCAGTTTTATAGTCCACAAAGTTTTTGCTGATTTCCTTGAGAGAAAAGGGAGATAGTGTGATGTACCGCTTTCTCGAATACACAGTCGGCCAGTACATGACTCATCCGGTGAAGACCGTGACACGCCAGACTACTCTGCGGGATCTGGAGGCGTTGTTTGAGAAGCACGATTTCAACGCCTTCCCTGTCGTCGAAGGGAAAGACATGGTCGGTCTCGTCACCAAGTTCGATTTCCTGAAAACCTTCGCCTTCACTACTGGCCAGATGGTACCTCATTACGACGAGTTGATAAGCCGCACCGTAGGAGAAGTCATGACGGAAGCAGTCGTTCATGTCGAGCCAGCCGCTCCACTGACACGAGCACTCCAACTCATGGTGAATCTCAAGGCTCGGAGTTTCCCTGTGGTGGCCCCGGATCACCGTTTAGTGGGAATCATTGCTCGCGAGGACATCATGCGTGCCCTCAAAGAGGCGACCCAGTCAAGCTGATAATTGCTACAGAGGAGGGCATACTATGGATATCCGCAGAATCCTTGTCCCCTTTGATTTCTCCGAGTACTCGGAAAAAGCGTTTACCTGGGCGCTGGCGATGGCAGAGCGGTGGCGCGCTCGGCTCTTGCTCCTGCACGTCGTACCACAGCCAAGCTACCCGCCGATGCTGATGGGGACGTATTTTAACGTGGCAGAGTTTGAGGCCAGCCTGAAGACTGAGGCTGAGGCTCGAGCGAAGGAGTTTGTGGGAAAGACGAGCCACAAAACCGTGCCGATCGACGCCAAAATTATCATTGGCGAGCCGTTCAGCGACATCTGCCGGATAGCAGAAGAAGAGAAGGCAGACTTGCTCATCATGGGCTCGCATGGACGGACCGGACTGAGCCACGTGCTGCTCGGCAGCGTGGCCGAACGCGTGGTACGCTATGCTCCCTGCCCGGTACTGGTAGTGGGCAAGAAAGCAGCAGCTTGACCGCGGAGGATCGCTCTCTTAATGTAAACCTCCCTCCCGAATGGCACTGACTCAAGCGGAGGAAGTACCAGACTTCCAGCCTTCTGCGCCTACTAAGGGGACAAAGGCACAACCACCGAGGTCTTCGGTGACGGATTGCCCCTCTCGTTTCCGTATGCGCAGCAGCGTCTGCTCAAAAAGGTCGCCGACCGGCAGGACGAGCCGCCCGCCTTCTTGTAATTGTTCCACCAAAGAGTGAGGCACAGTAGGCGATGCCGCGGCAACAATGATGGCATCGTAGGGAGCGCCAGCTTGCCAGCCGATGCTCCCATTGGCAGCCATAACCTCAACGTTGTCACACCCAAGTCGGGAAAGGAGCGCGCGCGCTGATTGCGCGAGCTCAGGGATGATTTCCACTGTGTAGATGTGTTTGGTGAGCCATCCTAGGAGGGCCGCTTGATAGCCCGAACCGGTGCCAACTTCCAGGACTCGCTCCGTGCCGGTCAGTTCTAGGGCTTCAAGCATCAGCGCCACAATGTACGGTTGGGAAATGGTTTGCTGATAGCCGATTGGCAGTGGTATATCTTCGTAGGCTTGTATTCGGTACTTTTCTGGGACGAAGAGATGGCGCGGCACGGTCTGCATGGCTTCTAGGACTCGCCGGTTGCGGATTCCTCTGCGTTGTAGTTGCTCTTCGACCATCCTTTGCCGCAGCACCCTGTATTGTTCTTCCGTCATAGGCCCCTCTTGAAATGGCAGGATAGTCAAACCGCGCATCGTTCGAGAAGTCAATCGGGCACACTATTTTCCTGAATTGTTTGGCCCTGGTTTTCCTCCTGCACTAATCAGCTGAGGTCATATAGTCTAGGAGCAACCTCTGTGCCAGACACTCTGCTGAGACGCCATGCGAAAAAGAACCAGGAGATTGTGGATAGGGCAACGTCAATCATCAAATAAATCACTTCACCGCTTTTCATGGCAACCAGCGCCGCACCAATGATTA
>CAZAYE010000428.1:0-4281 GCA_964489255.1 uncultured Enterobacteriaceae bacterium | reverse complement strand
AGACGTAAAGCGTAAGACGTCAGAAGAAGCTGGAAGAACTCCTCATTATTTTTTTACGTTTTATCCTTCATTACTCGTTACGTTTTACGCTGCTACTTCCCACACGTCTGCACGGTAAGATCCTGAATCTTTTTCTTCAGCACCTGCTCACCAAGGCGGCCGAGCATAGGACGAGCACCACTCACGGTCCTGCAGGCCAGCTCAGTATTCCCCAGGTTCGCATTGAGCTGCGCGACCTCGAAAGTTCCACGGAACCACAGCGGGTCTCCGGCTTGGGTACCCTTGAGCATCTGCTCCCAGTAGGCAATTGCTTGCTGCTGCTCTCCCTGAGCTGCAGCAATCTGGGCCAGACCAGCTAACGAGACCAACGAGTACGCACCTTGCTGGAGTTCCTGATAGAGGGGCATGGCTTTGTCATAATCCTTCACCTCCAAGTAGAGTTGGGCGAGTTCGTATTTGAACTGCTCCGGTGATTCGTCCTCGGCGAAGGCTGCTCCTCGTTGTAACCGATCCGCATACAAGCGCGCGAGGGTGCGCTTGGCTGCTAAGGTGTCCTCCTTATCGTTCTGCCTCTCAAGCTTCTTGAGATCCTTCGGAAGAACCTGGGAAAGTCCGGCCAACAGTTCTTGCTGTTCATCCGGCGTGAAGTTGGTGAAGATGTTATCGACTTCCTTTTCCACGTCAGCAAAGCGACCAGCTTTTTCCAACGCGACCAGCCGCATCCGTGCAACCTTGGCAAAAGCGTCTTTCTGATCAGGGTATTTTTTCTCGAAGTCTTGCAATAGAGCGATGATCTCCGGCGCCTTGGTGTCAACGTCTTTGCTGAGAAACGCCGCGTTCATCACACTCACTTTCCCCCGGTTCTCCTGGAGCGATACTTGTTTAGCCACAGCCGGGTTGTTCTTTTCGAGTTCTGTACTGTTTTTCCAGAACGCTTGCAGACTCGCAGCAGTCCGCTGCCGCAGCTCTTTCTCAGTGATACCGATGCCGTCCTGTTGCTCCCCCAAGGCATCGAGCAGGGAGAAATAGCACTGAAGGGTGGCAAAATCGGCGCGCGCCCGGAAGGCTGGATCGCCGCTCACTTTTTGGTAGGAATCGACCGCCGCCAGATAATTGCCTTGCCCCTGATTGTACTCGCCGAGGCGGAAGTGCGCCTCGAAGATTGACTTGTGAGCTGGATAGCGGCGGACGAACTCTTTGGTGGTATCTACATACAGTTTGGTGAGCTCCTGATCCTGTTCCTTCTTATGCTTGTCGTTGGCATACAGCGCTTCTGCCGCCTTGAAGCGCAGATAGGTTGCATCCGCGGCGAACTGCGGTGGTACGCCGTCAGCGCTGAGAAACTTAGCGAGTTGCGTCATGGATTCGCGATAGTCTCTGAGTTGGAACAGCCCGACGCCGAGATAGTACTGGGCATCACGATGGCGCATGACAGCCTTGGGCTCGTCCGACGTCAGGACTTCTCGTAAAAGCGGCACTGCCTTGGCAAACTCGCCCTTTTGCAGGAGTTCCTTCGCTTGACCCCACGCCGGGAATGGATTTTTTTGCTCGTCGATCACCACCTCTTCTTGCTCAGTAACCTGTGCCTTCGCTAAAGCATCTGCCCTGTCCTTCCAAGAACCGCCCTGCTTACGGACCTCGTCCAGCAGAGCAGCCGCTTCCAGGAGTTGCTTGAGTCTTGCATCACCAGAGGCTTTCTTGCGACTCTCCAATAAGCTTTGCGCACGCTGGAACATGGCGCGCGCTTGCGCATCAGCCGCGCTGTCCACCCGGTCTGCATCAGCTCGTTCGCCTCGTGCTTGCCGGGCTCGCACCTCAGCCAGCATGGTACGCACCTTGCGCTCCATATCACCAGGGAGCGCCGTATCTTTGAGCAGGAGCTCAAAGTCACGCACCGCCCAGTCGAACTGCTTGAGTTCTTTCTCGCATAAGGCTCGCCCGAATAAACTCTCGCGTTTCAGTTGCGAACTTTGTTCTCCTACGGCGAACTCGGAAAAGCCCTTGGCAGCCTCCTCGAGCAGCTTCTTACGGCTCTGTCCGTCGGACACGAACGAACCAACGTAGTGCAACCAATTGAGAAAGTAGAGCGATTGCGAAGCGACGAGTTGCGCGTCTTTCCACTCTTGCGTCTCGTACAAGGCTTCGAGGTCGCCGTCCTGATCCATGACGGCTTTGCTCATACCCTCCAGGCGAGAGAGGCTCTCCTTATAGATCCCTTCCAGCGGATCCCTAATCGTCTCGTACAGATCTCTGACTTGGGTCCGTTGCGACTGAGCGGCCTGCGCCAGATCAGAGGCGGAAAGAAAGTTAAGAGCGATGGGCCCGAGGATCTGGATAGCACGCTGTTTCTCATCGACGCCCCACCCCTGGCTTTTGATTGTCCGCACTTGCGCTTGTGCCTGACGGGCTTGGGCCGAGAGTTCGGCAACCGTGGCAGCATGGCTCGCAGGCAGGAAAAGGAGGGTAATGAACAGAGACAGGAGGGAACCGATAAAAACCAAGCGCACGCGAAAACTCCTTAACATCAGTTGTCAGCAGTCAGTTCCCAGTAGCCAGTAAAGCCAAGAGGAGCAGAACCGGCGTGACGCCTTCTCTCAGAGCGACGCCACCTCATTGACCGTTCTAACAACTAACTGGCAACTGCCCCCTATCTCTGCTATTCCAGGTCTCGTAGATATTTGGCCATTTCAGTTTGCCAACGCGAGCCGAAGGTCATGACGATAATCTGCCTCGTCAAGGCTTTATCTTCGGTCAGGGGGATGAAATCTCCACCACCAGCCTGGGCGATCGAGGCCATCGTGTTGCGGAACTCGTGATAGAAGGCCGGCAGCGGCGTTGATTTAAACTCGACGTTCATCAGAGCGGCACTGTGACGCCACAGCGCCCGCTCGAAGTCCTCGTGCATCTTCTCAGCCAAATCCACGACACTCAGGGCTCCACCCTGGGCTTGAAAGTTTTGGGCGAGGTGCAGCACGTTGCTGATGGTTTCTGGGTGCGGAGGAGAGCCTGGAACGAGCACGATGATGCGTTTGGACTTCTTGCGCCAGTTCAGGTCACTGACTGCGGCTTCGAGTCCCTCGTACACGGCCTCTGGCCAGTCGCCACCCCCACCAGACTGCAAGCTCGACAGAAAATCTTGCAGCTTCCCAGTGGAAAAGCTGAGATCCACCCATTTTGTGACGAATTCATCACCTTTGTCCCGGTAGGCGACAATGCCGATCCGCGAGGTGGGGACCATCGCGCGGACTGACGTGATGAGCTTGATCAGCCGCCCTTTCACTGTATCAATGACAAACTGCATGCTATCGCTGGCATCGATGACCAACACTACATCCAGACCGACCTTTCGGAGTCCTCCGACATAGTCGCCAAATCCACCGCCGATGCCACCAATCGCGCCGCCGATAGAGCCGATCGCATTGTCAAATTGGGAAAGGGGCGCATGATCTGAATCAGGGGTGACTCCGATCACCGAGCCGAGACCGCTCATCACCGAAGGAGGGTCCGGAAGGGCTGCCTGCCGGATTGGCGCCGGCGCACCGGCCGGCGGTGGAGGGCCAGAGGGCGTTTTGGCTTGCCGGGGAGACAATTGTTCCATCGTCAATAACCCAGGCAAGTCCTTTAACGACGGTTCTCCTTCCCAGTCTTCGGGGGGTTGCTCTTCGGCCTGCGCTTGCTGCAGCTCTTCGGCAGACAGGGGCAAGGTCTTGACCTTGACCAGTTCTTGCCGCTTCTGGGTGATTGTCAATGTGAGAGTGGCGAGTAGCCCGAGTAGCAGGACATGCGCAACTGTCGAAAGAGCAAACCAGCGCGCGTTGTTGCTCCACTGCCTACCGCTGTACAACCAGAGATCCTCTTGGATCTCGGCTTCTATGGAAGTAAGCTCTGGGGTTTTTGTCTTTTCATCGGAAGCAGCCATGGCAATGCCCGTCCTCTCGAGGTCGCAGTCGGCATTATCCGCGTTCTGCAGCAATCGCAATCTGGGTAGCGCCAGCTCGCTGCGCAACGGCAAGGATCTTCACCGCTTCCCCTAGAATAACATCCTTGTCTCCTTCCAAGATAACCGGGATATCTTTCTGCGCTTCGATGAGAGGCCGCAGGAGTGTTTCCAGTTCCGCCAACGTCGTGGGTTGGTTGTTGACAAAGATTTCTTTGCGCGGGGTGACAGTTATCACGATTTGCCGGGGCTCGGACTGTGTCTCCTGCACCTGTGGCAGGTTAATGTTCGCGCCGGACTGCACCATCGCCACGCTGGTCACCATGAAAATGATCAGCAGGACC
>CAZAYE010000427.1:0-4297 GCA_964489255.1 uncultured Enterobacteriaceae bacterium | reverse complement strand
GCCCAGAGTGGTTCGAAAAGCCCGCTGTGGCAATCTGCACGGCGCGCACCGGGCCTACCAGGCCATCCTCTTGCAGGTCCGTCTTCACTCCTACAATTGCCGAACAGACTGAAAGGAATAGCGACAAAAAGTGAAAAAACTACAAACGTATGACCCTTGTTCCTATGCGGGTTATATCACCTTACCGTCTTTGCCAAAGCTTGTGTCTAAACTGCCAGCAAAGTTATTCCCTCAGCCGATAGACGGACACCCCATTGTTGGTCCCAACATACAGGGCCGTCCCCGCTGGGTTGACTGTGATCGCGTTAATGCTAGGAGCAGTAACAGAGGGGAACTGGAGATTCTGCCAGTACTCCCCACTATCCGTGCTCATAAAGACGCTATCATAGGCAGCAGCATAGAGGACAGCGGGAGCCGTGGGGTCGATGGTCACCGTCAGCACATTAAGGAGATTGCGATCCAGCTCTTGCCAACTCGTTCCTCCATCGGTGCTCTTGAGAATCCCCCTCCCCTGAGTGCTCACATACAAGGAGGTTGGCCGGGTTGGAGCCGCTGCGATGGCGTTGATTGAATAGATACGTAAATCCCTCGGATCCTCCATAGGTTGATTATCCCCAGCCCATAAAATACTGACCCAGGTGGTCCCGGCATCGGTACTCTTGAGCACCCCGCCATCCAAAGTCCCAGCATAGAGGATCGCCGCATCCGTCGGATCAAGCACGAGGGCAGACACGTCGAGGTTCCAGGAGGTTACCCCCGGCTCTAATCCTATCACTGTCCACTTAACACCACCGTCCACGCTTTTTATGAAGCCCGCACTGGAAACACCCCCGTAGAGCACGGTAAGGTGCTGCGGATCAATCACGAGGCTCTGCAAACGCGCAGGTGCGGGCAGTAGGGACCAAGTCTCTCCTCCATCCGTACTCTTGAAGAGGCCTCCGCCACCAATGTAACTTCCCCCCCTGGCATAAAGGCACTGGGGGTACTGCGGATCGATGACCAGAAGACGGACCGTCCAAATGTCAGGTGATCCGACAGGGAGAAACGTCCAGGTGGTCCCTTCATCAGTGCTTTTGAAGATACCTCCGTCTCCCGCTGCATACACAATCTTTGGGTTACTGGGATCAACGGCAAGGGCAAAGATCGCTTTCCCGCTGGGACCGTGCGTCGTCCATTGACCAGGACTCGCATTGGCCACTGCCAGAGAGATGAAGTAAAGACTGAAAACCAGTGAAGCAAAGCTTTTTTTCACTAGTTTCACCTCCTTATTTTCTCCTGCATGCCCGTAGGCTGCACAAGGTACCTACTTCCGATTCCAGAAATAGTTATTCGGACTTGCATTACAACAAATAGAGTTCGCCGCTCCGCCTGGGCATGTATTAGTCGTTGGCGCTTGTTGGCACGAGGAGTTTGGTACTGGATACGCAAAGCCCCGAAACTCCATTGGCCCATGAGGAGACGGGTCGCTAAAGTTGAAGTTGATTCCATCCGACCACGGCGCTGCACAGTTAAGATAGCAATTGCCTACCCCCGGTGGACACCAGCCTGTCGACATGTCTGGGACAAGCCCATTACCGACCCACACCGCTTCGTCCATTACCCCTGAGGAGACGAGCGTATTGATATCCACATGCTCGTCGATGAACTGGTATCCTGAGGTCCCTAACTGTGTCTGTCCCCCATGCATGGCACAGCAATACCGCGGCGTATTATCGCAAAAACCGTTCTGGTTGCAAGGAACACCTGTATCGGGATTGCGGCAATCCGCCGTCAGAGTTCCACCTGCTTCTGCCCCTGGATAGGAGTTACACAAAGAGGGATTCGACAACCCCTCAAAAGCGCGATCGCGCACCGTCCAACCTACGGCATCTTGCGCACCAAGGGTTTCCGCTCTCGCTTCGTTATAGATGATCTCTGCCAGATTGACGCCTTGGGTCCAGAAGCAGTTGCCGTAGTTATCACACACAGGTCCACTGCTGTAATGCTTGACCCGGCAGTCGTCATTCGCCTCTGTGTGCTCATAGGCATTCCCTGCCTCGTCATCAATGTTAGCCCCCGCTGCAGCAATCCACGTCCGCGTGCCCTGCGGGACAATGCCTGCCCAGGCACCGCCAGTGAAGCGCTGGGTAGAAAGGGCATTGGTGCTTGTCCCAATATACACGAGATAGGCCCCTCCATCATCGGTGTTGAAGGAGGAGACATTCTTGAAGCAGGGAGAAGAGGAATAGTTAAACCAGGAAGCATACCAGACACCACCGTTGTTGTGTTTCTGGTAGAGGGAGCAGTTATTGGCACCCACGACCGCCAGCCCGACAACGTTGTTGTAAGCAAGGAGGGTCAGATCCTTGACTTGGCCGCCCGGAGCTTGCCCCAGATTGATCCAAGGCGTGTAGGTGCTGCTATTGGAGGTCGTGGTCACCCACACCGCGTAGCCCAAGGATTGGGTGGTGGCCTGGGCAGCCAAATAGAGCAGCCCGCCAGGGGTGACCGCCGTTGCCACCTCGCTGGCACAGCAGGCGTGGGAAACCCAGGTCCCCCAGGAACCGGGCTGGCCGTTCGGAGAGTGGCTTTGCCGGATGTAGCCGTCGAGACCCACAATGTAGATGTCGGCTGGACCGGGGGGCCAGGCCGTAGCTGCGACGTCCAAAGCCGTTTGACCTAGACTCTGCCAGGTGCCCCAGGAAGCGCCGTTGAAATAGCGGTAGTACACCGTGTTGTCCGTGCCGAGGCGAACGAGCCCAGCGCGGTTGCTGTTCGGCCACTTGAGGGTCGCCAGCTTCACTGCTGTCGTTGTAGGACTCAGAGAAGTCCAGCGGTTATTCATGGCACCGTTCGGGTTAAAGATGGCATCTTGCTGGATCGTCCGCTCATCAACCTTTTGTGTGTCGGTGTTGTCTGGCAGGACAGCAAAAATGGCGGATACGCGGGAGTCGGAAGTCACTGCCAATGCTACCGCGGGCGCAAAAATGGTGGGTATACGGGAGTCTAGGGTAAATGATGCCACCACGGGCGCTTCGGTGCCCGTGACCTTGCTACTGCGCTCCTCAGTGGGGGCCTTGCCCCACCCCCCACTCAGGCGCTGTTCAATCGTGGCGACTTCTGCATCCGCAGAGGTAGTGTCCAGGCCCAGGATTTCCATGGCTTGCTTCCTGAGCCGAGCCGGCAGAACGAACCTGACTCGCTGCTCGGACGTTAAGCGAGTGTCGAGGACTTCGAGGGCCTGTTGCACTTGTTCCCTTCTTCTGGATAACAAGTGCTGGGTGTAGCGATTGATCGCTTCGAGGTTGTTTTCAGGATGGAAATCAATGGCCTCCTCAAAGTAGCCCCAGGCTCGATCGTCACTGAACCGCGCTAACCCATCGGCGTAGTCCACCAGAGCGAGATAGTAGAAGTCACGATCCAGGTCTGTAGGCTGGGCCAGCATTCGCCCAAAGATCTCATCGAGCCCTTTTCTGTCACCCAACTCCACTAAGAGTTCGGATAGCTCGCGGGTATACAAGATACGCCCATGTGACAGCCCGATGTCCGCAGCCTCGAGGTACGCATCGGCTGCCTGACGGGTGTATGCAATGTCTCCTGATGCTTGCGCCTTCGTGCGGTAGTATTTCCCTAACGCGACAAAAGCATGGCGGCTCTAAGGATATTGGCGAGTAAGAGCCTGCCATTCCGCCAGTTCGGCATCGAGTTTCTGCTCCTGTTGGGTGAGTTGGGCATGGTATCCATGCGCGTTTTGTTCCAGATATTTTTTCAACACCACGGTTGGCTCCTCAGGGTCGGGAAACTCTTTCCCGCGGCCCAAGTAGGTGGTCTCGATGAGGTCCACCACCTCTGGCTCATAAGCGTTCGGATTAGGCGGAGCTGGCGGGTCAGCAGGTGGCGCAGCAGGACTCTGGTCAGGTGGGGCAGTCGCCACTAGTGTAAAAGGCAAGAGAAAAAGCGTGGCCAGTTCTCCGGCCTTAAGAAACGACAACAGCCACGCTCTGGTATTGCGATGCCGCTTCATGATCCCCTCCTTCTGGCCTCTCTCCAGAGACCAGCAAGCTCCCACGGAGAGTCACTCTCTGCTGCCTGGTGGCGCTCCCCGTGCTGTCTCCTCTTGGACCACCTGTCGGATATTTCTTCGGCAGCTGGGCAGGCGGCTTGAATTCTTCGCTCAGCTTGCGGTACAGAAGTGGGGAGAATGGCGCGTCAAGCTCTCCCTCGCGCCGTGCGCGATCTCAGGCATTTTGCATGAAGCAAAGTTTCTCAGCGCATCATCGGGCGAACTACAACGGGAAGGCGACTGTGGAGGCACTAC
>CAZAYE010000426.1:0-4299 GCA_964489255.1 uncultured Enterobacteriaceae bacterium | reverse complement strand
ATCCACGATGTCTTGAACATTGCCTGTCCACGATGTCTTGAATACTGACAGCTAACAGCTAATAGCTAACCGCTCTCCCGTGCGTTACGAACTCTTTATTAGCCTCCGTTACCTGCGCGCCAAGCGACGCGAGGCGTTTATTTCGTTGATTACCGTCATCACGACTATCGGGGTAACCATCGGTGTGATGACCCTCAATATCGTCTTGTCAGTGATGACTGGCTTTGAAGAGGACCTGCGGGATCGCATCCTCGGCTTCAACCCCCACATCGTGCTCTCCAGTACCACTGGTGCGATCAGCGACTACGAGCAAGTAGTCGAGAAAATTCGGCAGGTGCCAGGCGTGGTCGCTGCGGCGCCTTTCGTCTACAGCCAAGTCATGGTCACTTCGCGCCAGAGCGTCGCTGGCGTGTTAGTCCGCGGGCTCCAGCCCGCCCATGCGAATGATGTGGTTGATCTTGCTGAACACTTGAAAGACGGAACCACCGAAGGGCTTGGCCGCGCACAGGAAATTACTATCCGCGATGGGACAGAAGAGCGCACGGTCACGCTCTCTGGGGTCATTATCGGCCAGACGTTGGCGCAGCAGCTTGGGGTTATTCTCGGCGATCCAATCAACGTGGTCTCTCCCCTGAACAACGCGCCAGGACCGATGGGGTTGGTGCCAAAAGTCAAGCGCTTCATTGTCGCCGCCTTATTCGATTCGGGGATGTTCACCTACGACGAAGGGCTTATGATGATGTCGTTGACCGATGCTCAGAGTTTCTTTGGTCTGGAGGATCGGGTGACCGGGATTGAAGTGCGAGTGCAGAATGTCTATGCCGCGCAGACCATCGCACGCCAGCTAGAAGCTACGCTCGGCTTCCCGTTCAAAGCGCGCGATTGGACTGAGAGCCAGCGGAATCTGTTTGCTGCGCTGGCGTTGGAGAAATATGTCTATTTTATCGTCTTGCTCCTGATTATCCTGGTTGCGGCGTTCAACATCATTGCCACTCTGATCATGGTGGTCATGGAGAAGCGGAAGGATATCGCGGTGCTCAAGTCAATGGGCGCGACCAGCCGCTCGATCGGCCGTATTTTTGTGTATAAAGGCACGATCATTGGCGTGGTCGGCACCCTGTTAGGGACCCTGTTGGGCTACAGCGGCTGCTGGTTGCTCGAGCGCTATCAATTCATTGAACTGCCCAAGGATGTGTTCTACACCTCGACCCTGCCGGTCAAAATGTACCTGGAAAACTTCGTGATGGTCGGTGTGGCCTCGATCCTCATCTGCTTATTGGCGACGATTTATCCAGCGCGCCAAGCGGCGCGCTTAGCGCCGGTGGAAGTCATTCGCTATGAATAGCCGTCAGCTTTCAGCGGTCAGCACTCAGCAAGAACAGAACGTCGCCTTTTCAGAGCTAAAAGCTAAGAGCTAAAAGCTAAGAGCTTCTTGGGAGTTGTGGTGGCTGACGAAGTACTGATCCGAGCCGAGAGGTTAAGCAAACGGTACGGAGAGGGCGCGCAGGCGATCCGCGTACTTGAAGACTTGGACCTTGCCATTCACCGGACCGAGCGGGTCGCCATTGTCGGTGAGTCCGGAGTCGGGAAAAGTACCCTGTTGCATATCATTGGCACGCTCGATCGACCAAGCGCAGGCACCGTGTTCCTCGATGACCAGGATCTCTTCGTCCTATCTGATCAGGACCTCGCTGCGCTACGCAGTCGCGAGATTGGGTTCATTTTTCAATTTCATCACCTCCTCCCTGATTTCTCAGCTTTGGAAAATGTCATGATGCCTGGACTCATCGCCGGTGTCAGCTGGGCTGACGCTCGCAGGCGAGCTGAGGAAATGTTGGACAAAGTCGGTCTGGGCGAACGTCTTACCCATCGTCCCGGCGAACTTTCCGGTGGGGAGCAGCAGCGCGTCGCTGTCGCGCGCGCGTTGGTGCTGGGACCTCGAGTGGTTCTGGCGGACGAACCTACTGGCAATCTCGATCCAGTCACTGGTGAAGGCGTCCTCCGGCTGCTCCTCACTCTCAACCAAGAGATGGGGATTACGATGGCGATCGTGACCCATAGCGAAAAGTTAGCGGCAGCGATGGACCGCACCCTGCGGTTGAGCAGGGGAAAACTGACTCCGGTAGCGGCCTGAGCGGCTTTACAATGCAGAGGGATTCTGTTAAGGGGCAGCCTATCCCCGCGTTCATGAGGGGGCGTTCCTTATGAAGCACACGATCTGCCTGTTGCTGGGTGCGATCTTCGTAGCCCTTGCTGGTCGAGCCTGGGCCGATACTGCTCCTGCTGGGCAATCTAGTGCTCTCGCTGCTGAAGTTAAGGCTGATACTCTCGTTGCTGAAGTTAAGGTTACTGGGAACGACCGAGTAGAAGAAGAAGCAATTCGCGTGCATATCACCAGCCGGCCTGGAGAACCGCTCAACCAGGAAGCCGTCGATAAAGACCTACGGGCGGTCTATGGGATGGGGTTCTTTAGCGATGTTGAGGCTAACGTGAGTGAGGAGAATGGTCGCACGATCCTCACTTATAAGGTGCACGAACGGCCCTTGGTCCGCGAAGTGCGTATCGAGGGCAATAAAGGACTATCGAAAGACGATGTCGAAACTACTCTCAAAATCCACCCCCGCACAATTCTGAACCCGGTGAAGATCCGCCGGGGTATCGAAGAAGTAAAAAAAGCCTATGAGAAGAAGGGCTATCTCGACGCGGAGATTACCTATCGCACTGAAGCAACCAGCGCCGGGGAAGCGCTTTTGACCTTCACGGTTAACGAGAACCAGAAAGTCGGGGTCAAGGACGTCATCTTTGAAGGCAACCAAGCGTTCTCCAGCGATCAGTTACGCGCCGTGATGGCTACGCGCAAGAAAAATCTCCTCTCACGCTTCCTGGGCAGCGGAATGCTTAACAACGACGCGCTGAAAACCGATGTCGAACGACTCACGGCCTTCTACTACGACCATGGTTATATCAACGTGCGCATCGATGAGCCCAGGGTGCAACGAAAAGAAGATGGGCTCTATCTCACCATGCGGGTTGATGAAGGAGAGCAGTACCAGATCGGAGAGATCGGGTTTGGTGGAGAGGTTCCAGGGGGTGAAGAGCGTGCGAAACAGCTCGTGACCTTACAAAAAGGTCAGACCTTCAAGGCGAGTACCCTCCGCGATGACGTATTCCGACTCACCGGCTACTTCAGCGATCAAGGCTACGCCTTTGTCAACGTCGAACCTGAAACCGATGTTCATCCGGACGAAAAAATCGTCAATATCACCTACCAAGTGGATAAAGGTCCGGAGACCTACATCGACCGGATTGACGTGGCGGGCAACACCAAGACCCGCGAGAAGGTCATTCGACGCGAACTCCGCATTCAGGAGCAGAGTCTGTTTTCTGCTACCGGTTTACAATTCAGCCGCGAACGGGTCCAACGCCTGGGGTTCTTTGAAGATGTCAACGTCACGACCCAACGAGGAGGGCGGAACGACCTCCTGAACGTGCTCGTCGATGTCAAGGAAGCGCAAACCGGGGCATTCAGCATTGGTGCGGGTTTCAACTCGTCTACCAGCGTGATTGCCAGCGCACGGGTTCAGGAAAACAACCTCATGGGGCGTGGCCAACAGCTGGTCATCGGCGGTAGTATCGGCACGCGCTATAGAAATTCAATCGTGAGTTTCACTGATCCCTACTTGATGGATACGCCCTTAACTTTTGGCGTAGACCTCTTTGACTGGCGGTTTGCTTATGAGGACTTTGACCGCTCCGGCACTGGGGGAGCGATGAAGGTCTTTTATCCGCTTACTGCTCTGGGTTTTCCTTTCCTCTGGGGTCTCTCCATGGAAGATGTGCGTCTTGGACTCCAGTACCAATGGGAGCGATCCAGAATCAGCGATTTTGATCCTATCACTCCAGACGCGATCCGTGCCGAGAAGGGGAGCAAGACGACTGGGACAATTTCACCAACGCTCTTGCGCAATACGCTCAATCATCCCTTTGATCCGACTGGCGGCTCCATGCAGCAATTGTCTTTTGGCTATGCTGGGCTTGGGGGAAGCACGGATTACACGAAGGTCGAACTGGAGGCGCGCTTCTTCTTCCCGATCTATAACAGCCCGAAGTGGGGGGCGTTTACCTGGATGACCGGAGGCTTCCTCGGGTATGGGGTTGGTGACATCGACTTCAGTGAGACTGGCCCCATTGGCACCCGGAGCAAGGAGATTCTCAACAACGACCTCCCGCTCTTTGACCGCTATTTCCCTGGCGGGATCAACTCGATCCGTGGGTTTGGCGAACGGAGCCTGGGCCCGC
>CAZAYE010000425.1:0-4301 GCA_964489255.1 uncultured Enterobacteriaceae bacterium | reverse complement strand
CACCCGCTTGGGCGGCGGGTGTTTATTCTCGATCAACAGACCTACACTCCACTATTAGTCCTAACGTATGGGCATGACGGCAGGTTTTTTCGCTTGACGATCACTGCGCACGTGAACCCGCACTTTCACCCTCAAGGAAAGGGAGTTTCCCTTCCCCTCCTCAACGGTGGGACCGTGATTAACTACGCGAAGGAACGCGCCACACTACAGAGCGCCGGAGACTCGGCGGTGTACAATCCGCCTCTGGCGGCGCATCGTTTTGGACTTATGGAAATGCTGCGGCGGGGGAAGTAAAGAATGCAACCAGAAAGTGCCGATCCAGAAGCTCAGACTGAGCACCACGAAGTCAAGGCGTTCTTAGACGAGCCGACCAAACATCAGCGGGTGCAAGAGGGGTGGCGCCCCTACCTGGAGGCGAAGCTCGGCTTCCGCAATCACTGGTACCCTGCCTTATTCGCTTATGAGCTCAGTGGTGACGAGCCAAAGGTGGTGAAGCTGCTCGGTGAATCCATCATTCTACGGCGGGTCGCGGGACAGGTGTACGCCTTGGAGGACCGTTGTGCGCATCGGCGGGTACGACTCTCGGCGAAGATTGAATGCTACACGAACGATACCATCACCTGTTGGTATCACGGGTTTACCTATAATTTCACCGACGGCAAGCTGGTGCAGGTTCTGACTGAGCCGGGATGCGCTCTGGTCGGCAAACTGGGGATCAAACTCTACTCTGTCCAGGAAGCCCAGGGAATGGTCTTTGTTTTTATCGGCGATATAGAGCCACCACCTCTGCAGGACGACGTCCCGCCCGGGTTTTTGGACAGCGATCTGGCCGTAACCGGTATCCGTCGTGACATAACAGGCAATTGGCGGTTAGCCAGTGAGAACGGGTTTGACACGACGCATATCTACATTCATCGCAACTCCAAGATCGTTCAAGCGACAGATACCATACTACCGTTAGGATTTATTCCCCAGGACAGGCATAGCATGGTCATTGTTGAAGGGCCCGGCCCTAAAGGGGTCGTCGATAAGCTGGCGCTAAACTACATCCCGGTCTTTGAGTCAGAGGTCGGCGAAGTCAAAGTGTCGGCAACTATGAAGCCGAGTGGCAAGGTGGTAGCCCCTGAGGTGTCTAGTTGGCTGCCTTGTGTCCTCAAGCTGCAAGCCTTTCCCACCCCTGAGCTTTTCGTCTTCGAATGGTACGTCCCGATAGAAGAAAGTAACCATTGGTATTACCAAGTGCTGGGCAAAAAAGTCAGCACAGATGAAGAAGCCGCCGCCTTTCGCTCAGAAGCGCATTCTTTTTGGGCGGATGTCCTGTGGAGGGGGTTCAATGACCAGGACGTCGCAGCCCGTGAGGCGCTCGAAGATGCCTACACCGAGGGCGAGGGCTGGGCGAAAGAGCGGCTCTACCGGCCCGATACCTGTATTATCGAGTGGCGCAAACTCGCTAGTAAGTATAACCGTGGGATACAAAAAAGATAAGGAGAGACAGAGACAAGGCCAGACAGAGAGGTGAGACAGAGACAGCGTAAAAGGAGTGGGGCGGTCTCTATCTCTGTCTCCTCTCTCTATCTCCTTTTTTATGCGGGAGATGAGCAATGCCAGGAGAAGATACCAGCTCGGCAGTCACTATTGAGCAGCGCGAAGTAGAGGCGTTCCTCGACGATCCCTCTAACAATCAGCACGTAAAGCAATCCTGGCGCCCCTACCTGGAAGCGAAACTGGGGTTCCGCAACCACTGGTATCCCGCCTTATTCAGCCACGACCTCAACGGAGACGAACCAAGACCTGTCAAGCTGCTCGGAGAGAGTATGATAGTGCGGCGCGTCGATGGGCAAGTCCTCGCTCTGGAGGATCGCTGCGCGCATCGGCGGGTGCCCTTCTCGGCCAAAGTCGAGTGCTACACAAAGGATACCATCACCTGTTGGTATCACGGCTTCACCTACAATTTTCGCGACGGGAAATTAGTGGCCGTCCTGACCGAGCCCGGATGCGCATTGATTGGGAAAATGGGCATTAAGACCTATCCCGTGCAAGAAGCCCAAGGCATGGTCTTCGTTTTCATTGGCGATGACAATCCGCCGGCACTGGCAGAGGATGCGCCTCCCGGATTCTTAGACGAAGACTTAGCAACCGGAGGCATCCGCCGGACGGTCAAGAGCAACTGGCGATTGGGGGCAGAGAATGGGTTTGATACCACCCACATCTACATCCATCGGAACTCCAAGTTCATGAACACGACGGATGCGCTCCTGCCACTCGGTTTGGTGCCAACCAATAAGCAGAGTATGGAGATCGTAGCGAAACTCAAGCCTAACGGGAAGGCGGTGGCGTATAGCGTCTCGATCTGGCTGCCGTGTGTGCTTAGAGTCGAGGGGTTTCCTTCACCGGAGATCACCCAGTTTGAATGGTATGTGCCAATCGACGAAAAGACCCATATGTATTGGCAGGTGCTGGGGAAAAGAATCAGCCAAGCCGAAGATGCCACGGCTTTTCGCTCAGAGGTGAAATCTTACTGGGAGGATGTCGCCCTGAGAGGATTCAACGATGATGATGTCTGGGCGCGAGAGGCGCTGGAAGAGGCGTATACCGAAGGGGATGGTTGGACGAAGGAACGGCTCTTCAAGCCCGACATGTGTATCGTCGAGTGGCGTAAGCTTGCCAGCACCTATCACCGTGGCATTCAAAAGCTGAGTTCGTGAGCAAGGAGGGAGAAGACCCATGCCAAGCGAACATTGGGATATTCTTATTCGCAACGCGACCGTCTACGATGGGAGCAAGACCCCACCTGTAACAGCCGATGTCGCCCTGCGGGGCGAACGCATTGCCGCAATTGGACAGCAGCTGAGAGGAGAAGCAGCAACTGTAATCGACGCGACCGGCCTGGCTGTCACACCGGGCTTTATCGATGTGCATAGTCACGATGACCTCGCCATCCTGCTCTCACCCGAGATGGACTTCAAAGTCATGCAAGGAGTCACCACCGACGTTGTGGGTAACTGCGGCATGGGGGTGGCCCCGTACCGAGCAGCCGGGCTATTCTTTCGCCTCTTCTATCCAGATGCGCAGTTGCCTGAGTGGGATGGGTACGCCGGGTATCTGCACGTAATCGAGCAAAATCCGCCAAGCTTGAACGTTGTGGCTCTCGTGGGCCACAATACCCTCCGTTTTGCCGCACTGGGGAACGCGCAGCGTGCCCCGACGGCGGGGGAGATGGCGCAAATGCAGGATGCCCTGCGAGAGGGCTTAGAGGCTGGAGCGTTTGGTTTTTCGACTGGCTTGATCTACGAACCTGGACGTTACGCCCAGACTGAGGAGATCATCGAACTGGCGAAAGAGGTCGGCAAGGCTGGCGGTCTTTACACTACGCACATGCGCAACGAAGCTGGCGGATTGTTAGACTCGATCCGCGAGGCTCTCCGCATCGGCGAGGAGAGCGGCACTCCCATACAAATCTCCCATCACAAAGCGAGCGGGAAAGAAAATTGGGGGCGCGTGCGTGATTCGCTACGCTTGCTTGAGGAAGCACAAACTCGCGGCCTGGACGTCACTGCCGATCAGTACCCCTACACCTCTGGCAGCACGGTCTTCGCTGCGGTGATTCAGAATAATGCGCTCAACGAGCGCGGCATTCAGGGCGGTATCGGCCGCGTTGCGCCCAAGGATGTCCTCTTTGCCTCAACCCCTCGCCATCCCGAGTACGAAGGCAAGACACTCCAGGATCTCTGCGAACGGTTCGGTCTGCCAGCGGAAGCGGCTGCGCAACGAGTGCTCGAAGAAGAAGGGATGGGCGCAGTCGTGGTCCTGGAGATGATGGACGAAGCGGACGTGCGTACGGTCATGCGTCATCCAACAACGATGATCGGTTCAGACGGCGTGCCCGCGGTCGGCGCGAAACCGCATCCGCGCCTGTACGGCACGTTCCCGCGAGTATTAGGGCGCTATGCACGAGCAGAAGGGCTCCTTTCTCTGGAAGAAGCTGTCTATCGCATGACTGGTTTCCCGGCTACAAAGTTCCGCCTGCGCGAACGAGGGTTCGTGTGCCCCGGGTTCTACGCTGATCTGGTCATGTTCGACCCTACAACGATTGTCGACACCGGAACTTACGCTGATCCACGACAATATCCGGCAGGGATACAGCATGTTTTCGTCAATGGCGTTCAAGTCATGCGCGACGGGCAGCACACGGGGGCCCGTCCTGGACGTGCCCTGCGCCGTGCATAGGAGCGTCGCATGGCCGACCTGCACAATTTCCCCTCTTCCCGAACCCAAAACCTAGCACGTTTCGCGCAACCCGC
>CAZAYE010000424.1:2339-4307 GCA_964489255.1 uncultured Enterobacteriaceae bacterium | reverse complement strand
CCCATGATCTGGTTGAAGCCCAGTCTCTCGCTGTCAACATCCACACGTCCTTGAACGTACTGATTCCTTCCTTTGTGAAGCGCGCCCAGCGGAGCGAGTATCTGGCTGCAACCTTTGCGGCCATCCGTTCTCTCTCCCTGCAACTTCTGACGCAGACTCCGGTCGAGCCCAGTCAGCCTGTAAGGTTGGTTGACTACGACACGGAGGCAGAAGAGAAAGTCGTCGCCGCCATTCTATATCCACACGTGCGGCACGCCCTCCCGCAACTGCGGACCATTGTCGCCAGCCTAGCACGAGAGCAACGCGAGAAGATTCTCGATGAATACGTGAAGCGGCGGCGCCATCGACGAGACAAACCTGGTCGGGCGCTCGAGCAGGTGTACTATACGTTCGATATTGTGGGGAATCTTGGGCTCTACCGCGACCTGCATAGACATCGCCTGCTTACCCAGGAACGGCAAGACTTTACCACGGCCCACAGCTATGACACTCCACCAGAGATTGAAGCCGCAGGATTCAAGTCGGCCTTTACTCACTGCATGGAGCAGGCTGCGCTCTTATACGAAAAAATCCATCAGGACCTCCCCCTGGAAGCTCAGTATGTCGTTCCGTTCGCGTATCGTATCCGTTGGTATATGAAGCTGAACCTCCGCGAAGCTGTCCATATTGGCGAACTACGCACGCTGCCGCAGGGTCATCCTGATTATCGGGTAATCGTGCAGGACATGTGGAAGCAGATCACCGCAGTGCACCCCACCCTTGCCCGCAGTGCCAAGTTTATCGACTGGCAGACCTACCGTCTCGGCCGGCTGCAATCGGAAATGCGTAGCGAATATAAGAAGTCGGCGATCAGCGATCAGTGATCAGCGGTCAGTGGTCAGCAAGACGAAGAAAAACAATAGGGCTTGGGTATTCTCCTGTCTTGGAACTGGCAGGTTACTCCTTGTCCCCTCCTGTTTTCGCTGATAGCTAATAGCTGATAGCTAGAGGTCTTTATGATCCTGACCCGAGACGTAATTCTGCACGAAATCGAGAGTGGACGGATCGTGATCGATCCACTCCTGCCTGATCAGGTTGGTCCAGCCTCAATTGACCTCCACCTTGGCGACGAAATTCGGGTGATGGAAGGCGGGCCAGACGTAATCGATGTCACCGAAGACACCGATTATCGTACTGTCACCCAACTGCGACAGCTCGACCGGCCTTACCTCCTGAAGCCGGGGGAAACGATTCACGGCATCACCCGTGAGCGCATCCGCTTGCCGGGTGATATCGGTGGCTGGTTGGAGGGACGCAGCCGTTTTGCCCGGCTCGGCTTGATGATTCATGTGACTTCAGGTTTTGTCGCTCCCGGGGTCGATAACCGCCAAGTGCTTGAGATGGCCAACGTAGCCGGCCGGCCACTGGCTATTCACGCTGGCACCCGGCTGTGTCAGCTTGTTCTGCAAAGGGCCGAAGGGAGCGTCATTTATCAAGGACGCTTTGCCCACCAGGATCGGCTGTAGGGCAAGAAATATCACAGTGGAGGGGCATCTCTACCGAACCTCAACGATACTCAGTGGGGAGGAAGTAGTATGGGGAACGTTGCATACCCCAATGTAGCCGTAGTTGGGGCTGGGTATTGGGGCAAGAACTTGGTGCGAAATTTCCACGCCCTCGGTGCCTTACAGATGGTCTGCGATACGAGCGCGCAGAGCCTCGCTGCCGTACGGGCTCAGTACACTGATATCAGAACAACCCCTTCATTTGCCGAGGTCTTAGCAGATCCCACGGTAAAAGGCGTTGTCATTGCAACACCCGCGGCTCTCCATGTTCCTCTCGCACGACAAGCTCTGCTCGCCGACAAAGATGTCCTGGTCGAGAAACCTCTAGCACTCACAGAAGCGGACGGAAAGGCGTTAGTGCAACTGGCCGAGCAGCGGGGACGGGTGCTCATGGTAGGACATTTGCTGTGGTACCACCCAGCTG
>CAZAYE010000424.1:0-2239 GCA_964489255.1 uncultured Enterobacteriaceae bacterium | reverse complement strand
GAGCAGCGGGGACGGGTGCTCATGGTAGGACATTTGCTGTGGTACCACCCAGCTGTGCTCAAGCTCAAGGAGTTGGTCGACCAAGGAGAACTGGGGCGCTTGCAGTACCTCTACTCCCAACGGCTCAGCTTGGGTCGCATCAGGCGAGAAGAGAATATTCTCTGGTCTTTTGCTCCCCACGACATCTCGGTCATGCTGGGTCTAGTGGGTGAAGACCCCGAGCGGGTACAAGTGCAGGGCGGTTACTACCTCCATCAGCAAGTCGCCGATGTGACCGTGACGTGCCTGACCTTTCCGAGCGGAGTGTGTGGCCATGTGTTTGTCTCATGGCTCCACCCCTATAAAGAGCAGAAACTCGTGGTGGTGGGAGACCGCAAGATGGCAGTTTTCAATGATCTGGAACAAGAGGATAAACTCCTACTCTATCCGCACACGATTGAATGGCACGATCACTTCCCTGTCCCAATCCCCAAAGACGCTGAACGTATACCAGTAGAGCTGTTGGAACCCTTGCGAGCGGAGTGCATACACTTTCTCGATTGTATAGCAACCAGGGCTATCCCTCGCACCGATGGGTGGGAGGCACTCCGGGTACTGAAGGTTCTGCAGCAGTGCCAAGATACCCTGGCAATAGACCGAAGTCATAAACCCATACCGGGTGTTGTCGGGGCTGGCTCGAAGTTGGCTCAGCCTGCCAGCGTATTCATCCATCCTACCGCTATTGTGGACGAGGGGGCAGAAATCGGAACCGGGACGCGCATCTGGCACTACTGCCATATCATGCCTGAAGCACACATCGGTCAGAACTGTAACTTGGGGCAGAATGTGTTTGTCGGGAAAGGCGTCATCATTGGCAACAACGTCAAGCTGCAGAACAATGTGTCGGTCTTTGAAGGGGTGACATTAGAAGACGGGGTCTTCTGTGGCCCGTCAATGGTTTTCACCAATGTGCTAAATCCTCGGAGCGAGATCGAGCGCAAGAACGAATTTCTCCCTACTAGAGTAAGACGGGGAGCAACCCTTGGGGCCAACAGCACGATCGTATGCGGGGTAACAATCGGACAGTACGCGTTTATCGGAGCCGGAGCAGTAGTGGTCAAAGACGTTCCGGATTTTGCCCTGGTGGTTGGCAATCCTGGGAGGATCATTGGTTGGAGGTGCCTGTGTGGCAACCGTATTGACTTTGCTAGGGATGATGCCCTGGGGATATGCCGAGGATGCGGTCGGACGTATAAGAAAGCCCATCAGCAAGTCTCGCCAGAATAAAAGCGTGGCCGCTCGGCCTCAATGCGCAGTATTTCACGGTCTGATCAGATTGAAGGGTTTTACGCAGAATGAAAATCGTCACCATTGTAGGGGCTCGCCCCCAGTTCATCAAATGCGCTCCGGTATCCCGTGAGCTGCGGAAAGTCGCAACTGAGGTACTCGTACATACAGGCCAACACTATGATGAGGATATGAGTGGTGTGTTTTTTCACGAACTCGAAATCCCCAAGCCTGACTACAATCTTGGTGTCGGTTCAGGCTCTCACGGGGTCCAGACTGGGGAAATGTTAAGGAAAGTCGAAGAGGTTTTGGTGAGGGAGCATCCAGATTATGTTTTAGTCTACGGAGATACCAATTCGACGTTGGCCGGGGCCTTAGCGGCCGCCAAACTCACTGTCCCCGTGGCTCATGTGGAAGCTGGTCTGCGGAGTTTCAACCGGCGCATGCCGGAAGAAATCAACCGAGTGGTAGTGGACCATGTTGCGACGCTCTTGTTCTGCCCGACGAGAACAGCGGTGAAGAACTTAGCCGCTGAGGGGATTACTCAAGGGGTGCATCTTGTCGGTGATGTACTATACGATTCCTTCTATCACAACCTTCAAACAACGGAACAAAAATCAAGGATCCTTGGGCAGCTCAGGTTGCGCCCCCAAGGGTATCTGCTCGCCTCGGTACATCGGGCAGAAAATACCGACCAGCTTGACACTCTCAATAATATTGTCAGAGCCTTCGTTAGGTTAGCCGAATCAGGGCAGACCATCGTATTCCCAGCGCACCCCCGAACGCGTGAGCGACTAAGGCAAGCCAGTGCAAACCGACACGCGAACTTGCTTGTGATCGAACCCGTTCCTTACTTCGACGTCTTGATGTTAGAGAAGAACGCGAAAATGATCCTTACCGATTCGGGCGGAGTGCAAAGAGAAGCGTATTGGCTGCGGGTCCCTTGCATCACACTTCGAGAGGAAACCGAATG
>CAZAYE010000423.1:0-4312 GCA_964489255.1 uncultured Enterobacteriaceae bacterium | reverse complement strand
CCCGTATATTCGGTCTCGGCGTCGTTTCTTTGGTCGCGAACCTCCTCGGTTTTCAGACGCTCGGTTTACTGTTCCTGCTGCTGACGCTTTTTGTGGCGTTCTTCTTTCGCGATCCCGAACGCACCGGCCCGATGGATGATCGCTTCATCCTTGCCCCCGCAGACGGGCGGGTGGTCACTGTGGAAGAGAACTTTCAGGACGCACGGTTCCTTTTGGCTCCGGCCACTCGCATCGGCATTTTTATGTCTCCCCTCGACGTTCACGTGAATCGCCTGCCGGTCACCGGCAAGGTCACTGCTGTGCAGTACAAGCCAGGGAAGTTTCGCCCGGCTTTTGCCACTTCGGCCTCAGCAGTCAACGAACAGAATATCGTCACGATTGAAGATGCCCAGGATCGACGGATCGTCCTAGTTCAGATCGCTGGCATACTGGCGCGACGGATCATCTGTCACCTGAAAGGCGGGGAGCAGGTTCACCGGGGACATCGTTACGGCATGATCATGTTTGGCTCTCGAGTTGACCTTTATTGTTCATCGGCAGTCTCTCTCAAGGTCCAGGTCGGCAAACGAGTCAAAGCGGGTGAAACCGTGATCGGGATATATCCATGACCCCCTTACGTCATAAAATCCGCGTCCTGCCTGGACGGAAAAAAATGACGCCCCCCCTGCAGATGCGCAAGGGCGTCTACGTTTTACCTAATCTCGTGACTTCTGGTGGTCTGTTCTGCGGATTTTACTCAATCATTGCGACCCTTAAAGAAGATTACCTGATGGCCGCGATTGCCGTCCTGATCGCCCAAGTGTTTGACGCCCTGGATGGACGGGTCGCGCGCATAACGAAAACGTCTAGCCACTTCGGAGTTGAGTACGACTCACTCTCCGACGTGATCGCCTTTGGGGTGGCCCCGGGCGTGCTGGCGTATCGGTGGGCTTTGGAACCGTGGGGACCATGGGGTTGGTTAGCGGCATCACTCTATGTTATCTGTGGCGCCCTGCGCCTTGCTCGTTTTAACGTCCAGGTTGAGGTCGTCGATAAGCATAGCTTTGTGGGACTGCCCATCCCTGCCGCTGCAGCCGTCATCGCGACGACCATTTTGATGTATGACTTCCTCGGTGGCGAGGGGGCAACGAACAAACATCTGACCCTGTTGCTCCTCATTTATACGCTGGCGCTGCTGATGGTCAGCAACATCCGCTACTACAGCTTCAAAGATCTGCACTTCCGCCATCGTCAGCCGTTCTGGACTCTGCTCTTGGGGATCGTGCTGATTCAACTCGTTATTGCTGAGCCACAAATCATGTTGTTTGGCATTTCCTCTCTCTATGCGCTCTCTGGGCCGGTACGCGCGCTAGGGAGTCTCGTGTGGAAAGCAACTCCTCACGCCACGGCCCCAGGGTTGAAAGCCTCCTCACATCTATTGCCTCGCCCTCTTGACAGCGAAGAGGAAAGTTCGTTATAGAGGGGGTCCATGTTGTCACACGTTTCTCTCGGACTGTCGTTGGGGAAGCTGGGCCTGCTTCTGGGCCTACTGCTTAGAACCCCGCCTGGTGGGTCCGAGAGGAGCGCGTAAAGACGCGAACGTTCTCGGAGGCCACGGGCGGGATTTCCAGCCCGTGGCCTTTTAGTTTTTGAAGGGCTGCGGGAAACCTCGCAGCCCTTTTTGTTTTAGAGCGCCGCAGAAGGAGGACCCTATGGAACGGGAGCTTGTCAAGATTTTCGACACCACGCTGCGCGACGGTGAGCAATCACCTGGCGCGACCATGAACATCGAAGAGAAAGTTATGGTCGCCCGCCAACTGGAGAAGCTCAACGTGGATGTCATCGAGGCCGGGTTTGCTGCCTCGTCAGACGGAGACTTCGAATCGGTACGACGAGTGTCCGAACTGGTCACCAGCCCGATTGTCCTGAGTCTTTCACGCACCAAAGAGGCGGACGTCATCCGAGCGATTAAGGCGGTGGAAAAGGCCAAACGTCCAGGCATTCACATTTTTATCGCCACCTCGGACATTCACCTGAAGCACAAGCTGATGATGAGCCGCCAGGAGGCGCTCGATGCAGCAGTGTGGGCGGTCAGCTACGCGAAGAAATACCTCGACTACCTCGAGTTCTCGGCTGAGGACGCCTCCCGGACCGATCCTGAGTATCTGGTGCAAATCTTCGGCGAGGCCATCAAAGCTGGCGCGGTGACAATCAACGTTCCTGATACCGTTGGCTATGCCATTCCTCACCAGTACGGGACCCTCTTCAAGGTTCTGCGCGAGAAGGTGCCGGGCGGCAAGAATGTAACCTGGAGCGCGCACTGCCATAATGACTTGGGGTTAGCCGTGGCTAACTCGCTGGCTGCCATTGAGAATGGCGCTCGCCAGGTTGAATGTACGATCAACGGTATTGGCGAACGGGCTGGCAACACCTCAATGGAAGAGGTCGTCATGGCGCTCAAGACTCGCGAGGATGTGTTCGCCGACGTCAAGACCAACGTTATCAGCGAACAGATCTATCCTTCCAGCCAGTTGCTGTCGCAGATTACTGGCCTCAGCGTGCCGCAAAACAAACCCATCGTCGGCGCCAACGCCTTCGCCCATGAGGCGGGTATCCATCAGGATGGCGTGCTGAAATATAAACTGACCTACGAAATCATGCAGCCGCGAGATGTCGGGCTCGACAGTAACAAACTGGTCCTGGGCAAACACTCGGGCCGGCACGCGTTTATCGACCGTCTGAAACAACTCGGCATCGACTACACCGGCACGGACATGAACAAGGCCTTTGAACGTTTCAAGGCGCTGGCTGATAAGAAGAAAAATGTCTACGACGAAGATCTGATTGCCATCGTCACCGAAGAGACCGTGCGTCTCCCCGATAAGTACGAGTTGATCTATCTCAACGTCACCTCCTCCAGCATGGCGGTGCCACACGCAACGGTGAAAATGAAGGTAGGTGGCCAGGAATATGTCGATAGTGCCTCGGGCGATGGCATGGTGGATGCCTGTTATAAAGTAATTGCCAAGATTGCTGGCATCGACCCCAAACTCGAACGCTACTCAGTCAAATCGATCACTGGCGGTACCGACGCGCAGGGTGAAGTGACGTGCATGATTAGGGAAAACGGCACCTCAGTGAACGGTCAAGGCTCACACACTGACATCATCATGGCAAGTGCGCTGGCTTTCATTAACGCCCTGAACAAGCTCGCCCACCGTGAACGCTATGGCCATCAAGCAGGATTGCATCGGGAAGGACCATAACCCAGTAATGAGTACCGAGTAATGAGTAGAGGCGGCCCCGTGTGGCCGCCTAAGCAATGTAGAGAGGGAGGGTGGGCAAAAGCGTAGCGTTGCTCACCAACAAAAACCGCTGGGCTTTGCTGGCTTAGCCCAGCCTACCATGCTGGTCATCCCCTCTCTTCAATGTTTTTCTTGGGTTTGAAATTGCAGCAGTACTGCATGGGTCAACGTTTCGTTGCGCGCTGCGATATCGGCGATGTGACGGGTGTGGTCAGCAATCCGGGCTTGGTTCTGGTCGATCCGTTCCATGATGGCCGCGATGTGTTCTTGTGAACGGCGAGCACTCCGTTGCTCAACCACAATGATGACGACACTGGCGATAGAGAGCAGTGCTAACAAGAGATGGGTGATATCCATTGTGTTTCCTCCCCGCTACGGAGGCCGCTCTGTGACCTCTCGTTAATATATCGTAGCATTTCAGCAATGCGTCCAGACCTCAGCTTCGGTCTCTCTTTTTGGAAGTCAAATTCGGGATCATTGTTGCAGGTCGAGAGCGTTTTCACCGCGAACAAAAAGCCCCCCACTGCTCGTGCGTCCACCCCTGTGACTCTGGTCACCTCGTCCATGACCGAAAGCGCCGTTTACGAGAGCGGCGGAAGTCGGTAAAAGATCAGGGGAAACAACAGGAGTAGGCAGGAGCATAATCAATGGCATACAAAGTGGCGGTTTTTGCTGGTGATGGCATCGGGCCTGAGGTCGTCGGTGAGGCCCTGGAAGTTCTGAAAGTCGTAGAAAAACGGTTCGGCCTAAGCTTCGCCTGCGAGCAAGCCCTGGCGGGCGGTTGCTCGATCGACGCCCATGGGACGGCGCTGACCGACTCGGCGTTGCGTCTGGCCAAAGAGAGCGACGCGGTGCTCCTGGGCGCAGTAGGTGGACCCAAATGGGATGATCCGAAGTCAGCGGTCCGACCTGAGCAGGCGATTCTCGCTTTGCGCAAGGAACTGGGGCTGTTTGCCAACCTGCGGCCGATACAGGTCAACCGCCACCTGGTGAACTCTTCGACACTCAAACCAGAGGTGCTCGATGGT
>CAZAYE010000422.1:0-4316 GCA_964489255.1 uncultured Enterobacteriaceae bacterium | reverse complement strand
CTTAGCTCTTAGCAGTTAGCAAAACTAGAAAAACTGGACTCTTGTGGCTACAGATCAGGGATTATGCAGTTTCAGGGTTTCCTACAGTTTCCGCCTGTATATTAAAGCCTTCCTAGAGCTAAAAGCTAAAAGCTGATAGCTAAGAGCTCTTCTTAGGAAAGGAGGAACAAAAAATGGGTAAACTTGATGGTAAAGTAGCGGCGCTTACTGGTGCGGGCCGGGGGATCGGACGTGGGATTGCCCTCCTGATGGCGAAAGAAGGGGCTCAGGTCGTGGTGAACGATCTTGGCGGCAGCGTCCATGGGGAAGGGGCGGATGTGGGTCCAGCCCAGCAGGTCGTGAATGAGATCAAAAACGCCGGCGGTCAGGCGGTAGCGAACACTGACAACATCGCCACGGTCAAAGGCGGCGAGAATTTAGTCCAGACAGCGGTCGATTCGTTCGGGAGGCTCGATATTCTGGTCAACTGTGCAGGCATCCTGAGGGATCGCATGATCTTCAACATGACTGAAGAAGAGTGGGATGCAGTGGTGGCCGTGCACCTTAAAGGTCATTTCTGCACGATCCGTCCAGCTTCGGCTTTGATGCGCCAGCAGAAGGGTGGTCGTATTATTAACTTCTCGTCTGGTTCGGCGCTGGGAGCCCCGGGGCAGCCAAATTATGCCGCTGCCAAGGCTGGCATTCTGGGATTGACCTATAGCTGCGCGAACGCGCTGGCCAAGTACGGGATTACCTGTAACGCGATCATGCCCGGTGCGGCCACGCGCATGACTGACACTATTCCCGCAAACTTCGCCCAGCGGATGGGCCTTAGTACTACGAGTGAGCAGGCTCAAGAGAGTCCCATGGATCCAGCCAATGTGGCGCCGGTTGTGGTGTTCCTCGCCAGCGACGCGGCCCAGCACGTCACCGGTCAGTGCTTCGGAGCGAGCGGTTACCGAATCTCGCTTTACACCCACCTGGTGCCGGAGAAGGTGATCTACAGCCAGGGGCCGTGGGACCTCGACCACCTGTTCAAGGTGTTCAACAGCACCCTTGGTGCGGACCTTAAGCCGCCGCGGATGCTGTAAGCCCAGGAACCGCTCGACTCCCCGGGCGGTTATGCTATGGTGGGTTCTGACCCCCGGGACCTCTTGGGTCTGTTGTAGAGTCCGGCGTTACGCTGAGGCACGGTTTCATTGAGGGCACGAGGATCAAGAGTGTGTATTCCTCGTGCCCTCTTTTTTTTGAAAGGAGTGAGGGAAATGATTTCGTTGTGTTGGCAAAAGCAAGCGGCAACCCTGCTGGCCACAGGTATCGCTCTCGTCCTGGCTGCTTCGGGGTGGGCTGAGGACAAGAAGGGAGGGACGGAAGTTATTGCCGACGGGAGGCAGGTGTCGCTCGAATATACCCTGACCCTCGAAGACAAGAGCAAGATTGACTCAAATATAGGGAAAGCGCCGCTTGTCTACACGCAGGGGGCGCACGAAATTATCCCTGGCCTGGAGAAACAACTCACTGGCCTCAAGGTTGGAGAGACAAAACATATCGAAGTTGCCCCCACCGAAGGATATGGAGAGATTGATCCTGCCCGAAAGCAGGAAGTTGATAAGAATAGGATTCCAGAAGACGCGCGGAAGGTAGGCGCGAGACTCACCGGGCAGGGCCCAGGTGGCCAGCCGATCTTCGCTCAGGTCGCTGAGGTGAAAGAGAGCACGGTCGTGTTAGATATGAACCATCCCCTCGCCGGGAAAAAGCTGATTTTCGACGTCAAGGTGCTTAAGGTTGAAGACCCCCCGGCGGCCAAGGTCGACCTGCCTGCTGCCGCAGCTTCAGGGCAGTCTGCCGACAAGCCAACGAAATAACCTGAGAACTCCTTGTTTCGTCCTTCGCTCCGCCAATAAAGGGGGCGGCATATCCGTTGCCCCCTGAAGGGCTACTCTAGAACGTTCCTACCAACCACTGTGGTAAGCGTCATGGGCTCGTTCGATATCTCTGTGCCCTTTGCCATGTTCCTTAGTGATATTACGCTCGACCTTCTCGCGCTTGTGCTCGTATTTCTTATCGATCCTGTGCTGTCCTTCCTGATACCGTGGATCGGCAGTATTGCCATCGTACTTCCGGTAGAGCTTCTCTTTAGCCTCACGTTCCTGACGGTCTAGTCTCCGCACCGCTTTATCATATTTTCGTTCGAGGGCTTCATGCTGCGCTTCGTGCGCCTGCTCAAGATCGTCGTGCCGCTCGCGGTGAGAGCGGCCGTCGAAGGAGGACCCGTAATAGGGATCGTAAGAGCGACCATAAAACGGGTCAGAGCTGCCACCGTAATACGGGTCATACGTCCTAGGGGACGGATACCCATAGTATCCACTTCCGGGGGGAACGCACCCTGTGGTCAACAAGGCCACGCTCATTATTGCTATCACTAGCCAGAACGCGTGTTGGGTTTTCATGCTCTGCTCCTTGTGCACCTAATTTCATGATATGTAAATCCCTGCGCAAGGGAAGGGACTCATCTGTGGCGCTACCCCTGGAGGTCAGAAGACCGTTCAATTTTGCCCATCTGTTGACAAGTGTGCGGCTCGTCCTGACCCCAGTATTTCTCCTGGCGATCGAAGCGAGCACCCAGCAACCAGATGGCCCTCGCACTAGGCTCGTCGTTGTGCTGTTTTTACTGATCTGTGCCAGTGATTACTACGATGGCCCTGTGGCTCGGGCCTTGGGGCTCAGTTCCGATCTCGGCAAGGTCCTCGATAACCTGGCGGATATTACTTTCTTATTGGTGACGCTCACCTATCTGGTGCACCGCGACGCTGCGCCGTGGTGGATTCCGGTCGCCATCGCCTTAGCGTTCGGGCAATACACGCTGGACTCCTGGCTTTTATCAGGGAGAGGAGCCAACGTCGCCCTCGTCGCAAATCCCATTGGTCATTGGGCCGGAATCCTCAATTATATTTTCACCGGTATTCTCGCCCTCAACGCTGCCGGGCAACAGCGTTTCTTACCTATCCTATTCTACGACGGACTCTCGACCTTCTGGCTTGTCTACCTTCTGCTCGCCATGAGCATGCGGCTGCGCTTCTTCCTACGTGCGCGACGGGCGTCCGCGTCTGTTCGCTGATTGTGAGTTGGGGAGCGATACTATCAAAGCAGATTTGGTATCAGGTCAATCAGCGGCCGATCCTTGCAGCGCCAACCCTTCGCGGGCGCGGCGGATGTCGGCGAAACTGACGCCAGCGATCGGTAGGGCGAACAGCCCTTGAGCGACAAGGGTGAGAAATTGGACGGCGTTAAGGACCAAACCGTAAGCTAGACCATCGACATCACTCACTCCAAAGAGGCTCAAGGCCAACTGACAGGCGTACTGATAGGGACCGATCATACCGGGCAGGTTCGGCAGCGCCGTGCCGAAGCCGACGAAGATAAATACAACCAACGCTGCACTAAACGGAACGTGCAGATCAAAGGCAAGGATCATGATGTAGCTTGAGAGGATCGGCAAAAACCACAAGCTCAGCGAGACAAGGAACACTACCAGCAGCAATCCAGGGTTGGGAATCACACGCATTCCGTCTGCTACTGAGGCCAAAACTCTCTTCAGGCTGTCTCCGAAGCGCTGCGGGAGGATGCGTAGTACCCAGCGATCAACAAACGCCTCACCACGCCACCAGAAGAGCAGCACCAACGAAACCAGTATCGCCGCCGCCACTGTAGGGAAAATCGCCCCTCGGCGGACCCAGAGCGGTAAATTCTCGACTGCAAGAAGACCGACAAGGATGTAAAAGACGATCACTACTGAGTCCAGCGTCTTTTCTAAGACGATGTTCCCGACCACATTCGAGAAGGACACGTTCGAGCGGCGCGACAGCAACCAAGGGCGTACGACCTCCCCGAGCCGGACGGGTAACAGGTTGATCGCCATGTAAGCCACTGCAGTGACGACCCACAGGCGTCCGATCGGCACATGCTCAAGCGGCCGCAGTTCTAACTGCCACCGCCAGGCACGGAACACCATGATGAGCAGACTCACGCCGATGGCGACGAGCAGCCAGCCGCCGTCAACGCGCCGCAACGCCGCTCCTAGTTCGTCGAGCTGAACGTTGCGGAAAGCGAGATAGAGGAAGCCGCCACTGACCAGCAGGCTGATAACGAGGTTACGCCAGCGACGAGTTCCCATGCCCTGCTGATCGGTCTTCATCACATGCTCGTCTGCCATGAGCCCTCCTTGCGTGGTGATTAGATACACTGTGACGGAACGAGGAGTGCTCTGCAAGGAGAGGCGAGGGCCTAGTGCAATTGCAGCATACCTCTTGGGCAATGCCGAGGTAGGGGCACGGCAT
>CAZAYE010000421.1:0-4320 GCA_964489255.1 uncultured Enterobacteriaceae bacterium | reverse complement strand
CGATGCCGAGGAGTTGTGCCGCTTGTATTTGCGTCAGCCGTTTCTTTTCTAATACTTCGGTAATGCGTTGAGCAAGCCGCGCCTTGGTAAGAGCCTCCTCAGCATTGGGATAGCCGAGATCGGCGAAGACGTTGCCACTTCCCTGTTCAATAGTGATCGTCTCGCTCATGATTCACCTTCTTTCTGCCTCGCTCTCCATGCCGTGTAATGTTCTCGGGCGCGCTTGAGTCGGCGCTCAATCAATTCGATGTCTTGTTGTGGGGTGGCTATGCCATGCTTGGACTTCTTTTGGAAGCAATGCAGGACGTAGACTGCATCAGCAAATTTCACTGTGTACACCGCCCGGTAGGTATTCCCACCGTAGTCATCGACAATTTCCAAGACCCCCGCTCCACCAAAGCCTTTCAAGGGCTTAGCGTCTGGATGCTTTTTGCCTTGCTGAGCGAAATCGAGGGCGTACCCCATGACATCTTGCACTTCATCTGGGAACGTCTTCAGGTCAGCCTTCGAGCCGCCCATCCAGAACAGTGGTTTCCGCACTATTTTCACAGTATGCCACTACTAGCATAGTTTGCAGTCCAACCCCAGTCCTCGAAAGAATGGAGGCGGGAAAGTCGTAGGCTTGGCCGGCAGCAGAAAGCGAGAGACAGAGGCCGCGGGGAGTATCGTAGCCCAGATGCAGCCCTTCGACCCTTCGACTGCGCTTAGGACAGGCTTCGGCTGCGCTCAGGATAAACTCCGCGAAGGGTCTCGTTTTTTCCGAGATTCTTCGCTGGCGGCTCAGAATGACATCGTTAAGAAGCCGACTTTCTGAAAGCAAGGTGGTCTTACTTGTTCAGTTCTTGCACCAATTCAAAAAGAATCTGCGTTCCTTCACGCAAGCTGGCGAGCGGAATACGTTCGTTTGTGCCATGCACCCGGCGCCCATCTTCCTCCGTCAAGGGAATGCCGGTGAAGCCATAACTAATAATCCCTTTTCGTCGGAAGTAATGGGAATCGGTGAAACCGCCGAGCACCGCCGGCACGACCGGCACTTGCGGATCATGTCGTTCGGCAACATTCCGAATCGCGCGAAACAGCTCTGTGTCAGCCTCTGAAGCAAGGGGCGGAAAATTCAGCAGAATGGAAAATTTCACCTCTGGGTCGCCCACCACCTTTTCTAGGGTGGCCACGAACTGCTGCGGGTCTTCCCCTGGCAGCAACCGACAGTCGAGCTGCGCACGCGCATGGGCAGGAATCACATTGGTCTTGTTGCTTCCCTCTAGCACTGTAGGAGAAATAGTGTTGCGTACCAGCGCATTGTAAGTAGGGTTGGCAAGGAATTCTTTCCGGAATCCTGGGTCAACCAGTGCACGCCCTAAGTCACGGTAACGCTCTGTTTTAGCCGTTTCCTCTTGAGCGGCTAACGCCGTGAAGTAGGCTTGCACTGCAGGAACGACTTTGACTTCGGTCTCGTACCGCATGATTTTGTCGAGCGCGCGGATCAAACGAGTGACCGCAGTCTCTGGCAAGGGACGAGAACCATGTCCAGCCGGACCGTTCGCTTCAAGCTGAATCCAACAGGGTGCCTTCTCAGCGATATCAATTTCATACGACCGTTTGCTATCACGAATGCGGATTCCACCACCTTCGGTGAGCAGAAATTCAGCACCGGCAATCAGATTGAAATGATTGGCAACGAACCACCCGGCCCCTTGGCGTCCGCCTTCCTCTTCGTCGGCGGTACCGAGGAAAATGATGTCGCGCTTGAGCGGCACCCCCAACCGTTTCAGGAGGGCGAGGGTCATGAACTGCACAGCAGCGGCTCCTTTGCAGTCGATCGCTCCACGACCATACACGTAGCCATCTTTGATCGTACCGGCGAAGGGATCGAATTCCCAATCGGCTTTGACCGCCGGCACCACATCCAGATGGTGCAACAAGATGAGGGCTTTCTCTTCGCCAGATCCTTTGAGTCGAGCGTACACAATGCCACGTCCAGGCTGCGACTCAAACACTTGCGCCTCTAGCCCTTCCTGCGCTAAACGCTGCTTCCAGAAATTGGCGGCGGCGAGTTCGTTGCCTGGTGGATTGGTCGTGTCGATCTGAATGGAGCGGCTAAGCAGTTCACTCGCTTCTTTCTCGATCAGCGCCCAGTCTGGTTCCGCTGCCCAAGAGGGGACTCCGATGAGCAGGCAAAAAAACGAGACAACGAAGGGGAGTCTTGGCTGAAAAGATTTCATAAGAGAAGGTCCTGCAGCAGCGACCCAGAGGGATCGCGTGGTGAGGAGTCAACAATGCAGAGCGAGTCGCGCCACCCTACTCCTCTTTCATTGTCCGGAGGACGCGGCCAGGGTCTCCTTTAGCTCTGCGCGGCCGATTGTATACTGCTTGCTGCAGAACTCACACGTGACTGTCACTTGTTCCTCTGAAGCCAACACGTCTTCAAGCTCCGCCCAACCGAGCGCGACCAGCACGCCCAGCACCCGTTCCCGGGAGCAGCGGCATGAGAACCGGACAGGCATTTCATCGACTATGATCGGGCCAAAGCCATCAAGGATCTGGGTTAAGATTTCCTGGGGTGTCGCGCCTTCACGCACCATCTGGCTCACTGGTTTGGCTTGGGCCACATTAGCCTCCAGGTGCGTGATCGTCTCCTCACTCGCCCCAGGCATGATCTGCACGACAAATCCACCAGCCGCCGCTACGGTTTCGTCGGGTTGCACGAACACCCCAAGACTCACTGCCGAGGGAATCTGCTCCGAGTTCAACAAGTAGTGGGCAATATCCGAGCCGATTTCGCCTGAAACCAGCGGTAAAATACTCCGGTACGGTTCCTTCGCCCAGGGTTGGGCACGTATCACAGTGAGTGTGCCAGCACCAATGGCACCACCGACATCAAGTTTGCCGTTGCGAATCGGCAGATGGGTACGGGGATGGTAGACAAACCCCCGAACCACTCCTTGGGCATTCGCTTCGACAAAAATACCGCGCAGCGGACCGTTGCCCAGGAATTGGAGCGAAAGCGTCTCTTGTTCCTTGAGCATGCCGCCCAGCAACAGGCCGGCGGTGAGGGTCCGCCCTAAAGCCGCACTGGCGGTCGGCGCCGTCTGGTGCCGCACTCGTGCTTCTTCCACTAGGCCAGTGGTCACTGCAGTCAGCGCCCGAACGGTTTTGTCTACAGTCGTGGCTTTTACCAGCAAGTCAGGCGACAGCATAGACGACCTTCGGCTTACGCTGATGCGCGGGTTGAGCGCGAACTCTTTTTTGTCGCCGGGGTTGGCTGATCCTGCACTGCTCCGTTTAATGGCACGTATTCAACAATCTCCAAACCATACCCGGTTAAACTTGCCAGTCGACGGGGAGGGGAGTTAGTCAACAACCGCATCTTCCGTACCCCGATATCGCGCAGAATCTGTGCGCCGATGCCATAATCGCGAAAGTCGTGTACTTGTGAGCCAGGACTCGTGCTCGCATGATACAGACGCTTCCCCGGCCGAGTACTTTCACGGAAAAGCTGAGCACCTTGTCCCTCTTGTCGAAGGTACAAGAGGACCCCTTTCCCTGCGGCAGCAATCATCTCCATCGCCTGATGAAGTAAGGCACTAGTGTTGCTCTGGGTGTAACCAAACACATCACCAGGGAGATATTCGGCATGCGCACGCACCAGCACCGGCTCCTCAGGATTGACCTGCCCCTTCATCAAAACCACATGTTCCTCTTCATCGACATCGCTGGTATACACATGGGCGGTAAAGTCTCCGCCATAGCGCGTCGGCAAACGCGCCTCCGCCACGTGATGGACAAGGGAGTCATGTTGCAAGCGATAGTGAATCAGGTCCGCAATGGTGGCAATCTTCAGGCCGTGGCGGACAGAGAACTCTTCCAAGTCCGGCAAACGCGCCATCGTCCCGTCATCCCGCATAATTTCGCAGATGACCCCAGCCGGTTTGAGCCCGGCGAGGCGCGCCAGATCCACTGCCCCCTCAGTCTGACCGGTACGGACAAGTACTCCTCCACGACGCGCCCGGAGAGGAAAGACATGGCCCGGGACCACGACATCCCCGGGCCTGACATCATCACGGGCTGCAGTCAGAATGGTTATCGCGCGGTCCGCCGCCGAGATCCCTCGCGTGACTCCATGACGGGCATCGATGGAGACCGTAAAGGCTGTACCGAGCGGAGCCGTATTCTTCGACACCATCATCGGCAGGCCCAACGCATCGATTCGCTCCTCAGCCATTGGCAGACAGATCAAACCCCGACCATACGTCGCCATAAAATTGATGGCTTCTGGAGTAACCTTCTCGGCCGCCATGCAGAGGTCACCCTCGTTTTCCC
>CAZAYE010000420.1:2055-4322 GCA_964489255.1 uncultured Enterobacteriaceae bacterium | reverse complement strand
AGCGTGGCTGGAAGCGGCAAGCGTCAAAAGTAACGCAGTCGCGACAACACTGCTAAAGAATTTCATACGGTCTCCTTTCCTCAGTCGAGCCGTTGCATCGGCCATCGGTCACTTGGATGCAACAGCAGAGGCGGCGGTTTCAGCAAGGCAGAGCAGAAACCTTTGTTTCTCCTGCGGCATTTGATGTGCACGGCGGTAGCAACAAAACAGGACCCGCTACCGTAAGAAAGGAGAATGGACAGATGAACAAACGTGCGTTTCGCCACACTCTGGCAGCCGTTGCGACTGTCGCTGCCCTGTCTCAGATCGTGTGGGCAGACACCAGCACCTTGAGCGTAGATCCAGAGGCAGGAAACAACACCTTCAGCGCGGTGTTCGACGCTGCGCTTGGTGAACGGATCATGGCAGTCAGCTCCGCGGTCGGTTGTACGATCACCACAGACGAAGGAAAGCTCGAAGGAACGGCGAAATGCTCAGTGCCGTTGACTTCCATCACAGTGGACAGCGACGATACCAAAACCGACCACTTCCAACAGTGGGCGACCAATAAGAAAAGTGACCCGCAGCAATGTACCTTCGACCTAGAAGTGCCCACTGTGAAATTACCCTCTCCGCTAGCAGAGAAGAAAGCGGTCTCTTTCTCCACTGAAGGAACCTTTATGATTTGTGGCCGGAAGCGGGACAACCGTCAGCCGGAGAAAATTCAAGGAACAGTGATCCTGCTTCCTGCCGGATCACTGGGAAATGGGAAAGCCTATCGCATCCGCGCGAAGATCGAGGGCTTTGATCGTGAGCACTATGGGATCAGCCCGAAGCGCACAGCAGGCTGGCTCGCTCGCGTGCAGCAATTAGCCAACGTAGTGGCAACCGCAGGGACGATTGATGTGAATATCTTTGCGACCAACGCGAACGGGACAGCAGAAAAGCAGTAGAAGCAAGAGGGGCATAAGCTATACACCCCCATTTTTTATTCGAGTCCTTTCACGGCCCGATAGGTTCTCAAGGTTGCCTCGTGCGCTTCCTTGACCATCTGGGTGTTTTCTCGGGCCATTTGGGCGATCTCCCGGACTATCTGGGCGTTTTCTCGGCCCATCTGGGCGATCTCTCGCAGCACCCGTACCATCAACGTCAATCCAATGATCATGGTGATCGCGGTTGAGGCAAGCAACGCTGCGATAAAAGCATGGGTCACGTCCACGGCCGTTTTCCCTCATTTTCAAGTGAAATTATAGTGCCACAGCGCATAGCACAACGTCCAGTTCAATTTCGTGCTCGTCGCTCGTGTTCGTTGCTCGGTGAGGATTATAACGGATTCCAGTTCAGTGTACGGATTGGAAGGCCGTTCGTCCTGAGCGTAGCCGCGTCAGCGGCGAGGTCGAAGGATGAATTTCCCATATATGCAACTGGAAATCGCTCTAGTCACTCGGTTGTCCTGCTTTCTCCTCCGAACACGACTCACGACCACGAGCCACGATCTTCCATCCCTTCTTCATCAGGCCGATTTCGTGTTCGTTGTTCGTGTTCGTTGCTCGGTGAGGATCAATCGCACGGTTGTCCTACCTTCCCCTCGGCGGATGACTCACACCCACGAGCCACACTGTGCAATTCCCTCTTCCGCGCACGAGTCACGCCCACGAGTCACGATCTTCCATCCCTTCTTCATCAGGTCAGTTCTTCGCTCATGCCTCGACATGGGGCTTCTTTACCCGCAACCTGCCGGGCGAGTAAAGAGCACCTTATCCTCCCCGAACCGTCCGCTGCATTGTGGCCAGCACACGAGCCTTCATCTCTGAGGGGCTGTGAGCTTGGGCCTCGGCCTCTGCCGGAGGGATGACAAGCGTACGGATCGGGAAGGGAATTTCGAGGTCAGCGTGCCGCGCCGCGTACCAGACCCGCGTGCGTACCTCGCTCTCAATGAGAGCGTGGTGGGTGTAATCGTTGATCCAATAGCGCAATCGATACACAATCGAGCTATCGGCAAAGTCGGCGAGAAGGCAATCGGGCGCTGGCTCGGTCAGTACGCCAGGCGCACCATGCACGGCATCAAGCAGCGCTTGTTTCACTTCATTCGGAGGATGACGGTAGTGAAACCCCACCCGAATCTCCTCGCGCTGCACGTTGTCAGGCCGCGAGAGATTCAGCACTTCAGCGTCGAGTAACTGACTGTTGGGAACGACGAGCGAGTCGCCATCCTCAGTCCACAATAAGGTCGATCGCCACTTAATCTCGGCAATACGTCCGATCTTTTCTCCGACTTGAACCCAATC
>CAZAYE010000420.1:0-2045 GCA_964489255.1 uncultured Enterobacteriaceae bacterium | reverse complement strand
GGCCAACCCAATGACCGCAGTGAGCACGGCGGAGGTGGTGAGAAGCGAAAGGGGATCAAGCCCTCGCTCATATAGGATCGTCAAGACAATGAGGAAGAGAATGCTGACGTGAATCAGATCACGCACGAGGGCTGGGACACGTACCCGGGTACGGTTCAAGACAAGGTCAAACACTACGAAGCTGAGGAGACTGGTGATACCGACAATGAGGCTCAGGAGATCCAGGAAACTTAACAGCCCCCACACGGTATAGGCACCGATCTTCAGGGCAGCCGTCGCGCTCAGCCCCAGGACGAGGGCCAAGCCCAAAAAGAACAAGGGAACTCTCATGTGTTTGCGCTGTTCTCTTGACAGGACACGCCGCAGAACCAGCAGGGCCAGGATTGTCCCCAGTGTAGCTGCTGAGCCAGTCCAGGTCTGCCCAACAATCAGAATTTGATTGAAGAGTTGCACAGCCGCAATCATCCTAAAATAATTGGCAGCAACACCCCCAAGCTCAAGGTGAAAAGCCATAAGGCAGGCGCGGGAGTGCCGACTGGGCGGCGCAGACGGGCTTCACGGGCGGCGACGCGCGGGTCGAGTCGAATCCAATCGAGGTGACGGCGCTCCAGCAGCAGAAACACGAGGGCCGTTGCGGCACCATAGAGCAAGTGACCGATTAAGGCAGGAAGCGCAGCGCTCGCGGCTTCGAGGGTCCAGGTGAATGAACCTCCCAATATGATTGGGAAAAAGGTCAACGTTCCCAGCACCCACCAGACCAGCCCATACAGCATGCCCCATACTACCCCGGCTCCTACGTTGGGAGATTCGCGTTGGAACAACAGGCCATAGCTCATACCAATTGGCGCACTGATCAGCAAATGCACGACAAAGCCGAGCGTTGGCGATGATCCACCAACGAGGCTCGCGATGCGCGACAGTGTCCCAGTCGAAGCCATCACCAGACTGAAGAGCACTCCACCAGCCACACTTGCCAGGGCTCCCCAGCCGAGTGAGCGCAACGTCCGGGCTCCGGCCCCTTCGGGTTCGCGATTCAGTGGATCGGATTCGATGAAGAACCCCACCCAGAGGCGATCCAGCACGGCGTAGATGAGGCCAACCAGGACGCCATACACTACATGTCCCACGAGTGAGCCAAACAGTTCAGCCCCATGAGTAGAGGACCAGTTCACCGAGTTACCCTGAAAAATAGGTAAAAGCGTCAGGGGTCCGAGAAACCACCAGAAGAGACCATAGCCCACCCCCCAGCCTAAGCTCGACCCGTAGCCGCGCACATCGCGTTGGAACAGCAGGCCAAATGTGGCGCCAATAATGAGCGCAAATACGAAGTGTAAGGTGACACCGACTCCGTATGAGGTTGAGCCCACCAAACCAGCAATGAGGGGAAAGAAGTTGACCCGTGCCATCCATTTACCGAAAGCCCAGCCGCCGACGAGACCAGCGATCCCACCGACAATGAGCGCCCGCGGCAGACTAAAGCGCCGCATCCCCGGTTGGAGTTCTAAACCTCTCACGGTTCCCAGCATGACCCCGAGCGGCATGCCGAAGCAGAGGAGATAAGCAACCAGGGTAGGAAACTGGAGGCGGGCAGTATCGAGCATCCCCGTCTCTGTTGCTTCCCTGGTGACGGCGAACAGTCCAGTAGGATCGGCTAACCATAGCAACAAGGCATAGGCTAAGCCCCACAATAAACCTGCGCCCGGCGTTGTCGCCCGCGACGCTGCCAGCAGGGCAAAGAGGAATCCGTACATTCCTCCCAGGACGACACCAGTCGTTTGCGTAGCCAAGCCTACAGACGCAGCGATGGCTCCGCCCAGGCAGCCAACGACGACGCAGACAGCGATGGATTTGATTAAGGGGTAATGCATGGTGTGCTCCAGTTTCTTGTGAGTGTCGCAAGGCGGTTTGAGATCTTTTTGTTTTTTATCTACAGCAGTCCTCACTCGGATGTATGCTGCTGGTTTTGGTGGCGCGGCCATCTTGGCCGCGCTGCTGATCATGCAGGCAAGATGCCTGCACCACCAGGACTCATTCAATCGAGAACT
>CAZAYE010000419.1:1129-4326 GCA_964489255.1 uncultured Enterobacteriaceae bacterium | reverse complement strand
TTTTTCTCGGTCCACAGTTTGGTAATAACCTCCAAGGCCTCGTTGGTCCGAGCGCCACGTTGGTTCACCGGCACGCCGCAGGCCTCAAATTCCTTCGGGAACTCGCCGCCAATACCGACTCCAAAGTTGTAACGACCACCGGACGCAACATCGAGCGCCGCGCCCATCTTGGCGACGATCGCAGCTGGGTAAAGGGGCAGCAATACCACTGAACTGAGCAACTTGATGCGTTGGGTCACTCCAGCTGCTACAGACAGTGAGATGAAGGTGTTCGTCACCGGTCCGTGAAACATCACATGTTCCCCGCAGCCGAGGAAATCAAAGCCCAGTTCCTCAGCCTTCCGGGCAAACTCGGGGACGCCGGTCACCGTCGGTAGCGCCGTGCCAAATTCAATCTTTCCCATGCTTCCTCCTCGCGAATGGCATGCCCTCTCTCATAGCCCCGGAGGGCAGGAAGAATCAACCCGTGTTGACAGAAAAACGTCACCACCCCTATCGTAGGCTGCACGAGGAGGCGACATGGCACTCTCTTATTTTGCCCGTATCGCAGAAGAACGGATTCGCGAGGCTCAGCAAGACGGAGCTTTTGATAACCTTCCGGGCAAAGGTAAGCCACTTGTGCTCGAAGATTTGAGTACGGTCCCGGAGGACTTGCGTATGGCCTATCACATTCTCAAGAATGCCCACGTCTTGCCTCCCGAAGCTGAATTGCAGAAAGAAATCCACACCCTGCAGGATCTGCTTAAATACATCGAGGATGATGACGAGCGCAAAGCTTTAGCCAAGGAGATTGAATGGAAGGTGATTCGGCTTGATCTGCTAAAGCGGCGCTCCTTTTCGTGGCAGACTTCCCGCTTCTATGGGAAGAAATTCGTGCGGAGGTTTTTACGTAAATAGCTCACTCTTTCGGCCGGGCTCCCATCCCTCGCCAGTTCCCCTTTTCTCGCAAGCGCTTTACATCCTCCGCTCTTTGCCGTGCGTTTATGCCCATAGCGCCGAGCAAGTCGGTACTCATGTCGGCAAGGATGCGGTCTTTGATACTTCCTGCGCCGCGCGGATCGGCGTCCAGGAACGCTTCGATTTGCTCACGAGAGAGGCCGGTTTCGATGAAGAGATCGAGGAATTGCAGAAGCCCAAGTTGGCCTTTATGCGTCTCGTAAATGTTGAGCAAACGCTGGCAATCAGTACAGACCCGAGAGAACCAGCCCGCTCGCTTCTGGCAGTAGCCGCATTTCATATTTGCCACCCTACCGATTTGCCAGTCAGTGGACAACCGCTGCGGCGCACAGGCAAGTTGGTGCGGAAGGGAAAAGAGAGAAGCGCGGACATAGTCTTGGGTTCGCCGGTTCTCCAATTTCCCGGTTCTCTGATTCCTGCTAAAACTGAGCCAAAGTCACACAGGAGGGATGTTCTATGAGCGTCATGCGGCTAGGATTTGTGCAAGTACGAGAGGCCGACCTCGATAAGGCGACTGCCTACTACACGAATGTCCTTGGGCTCCAAGAGGTTGCTCGGCAAGAGGGGAAACGTTACTTCAAGTGTTGGGATGAATACGACCACCATAGCGTGGTTATCGAAAACGGCGGGCTCGGTTTAGTCAAAATGGGGTACAAGGTCGACACTCAAGGTGAGCTAGAACGCCTGGAGAAAGCCATCGAGACATTTGGTCTTCCAGTGAGACGGGTCTCTCGTGGGGAAAATCTCGCCTTGGGACAAGCGATCCGCTGTACGTTGCCTTCAGAGCACCTACTCGAACTCTACGCAGAGGCAGAGCAGAGTGGCACGCGGGTGGGGACACTAAATCCCGATCCCTGGCCGGCTGAACAAACCGGTATTGCGCCGCAGCGACTGGATCACCTCCTGGTCACCGCCGAAGATGTCAAAACCAACGCTGACTTTTTTACCAAGGTCTTAGGCTTCCGCATGAGCGAGCGCATTATTCCTGATCTGAAGAACGAGGGAGAGCTGCTGGCCGCCTTTCTCTTCTGCTCTAATAAGGCCCATGACATTGCTTTCGTTAAGGGCCCTAATGGCAAGCTGCATCACTTCGCCTTCTGGCTCGATAATTGGAACGACATCCTGCGTGCTGGCGATATCCTGGGCCGTAATGGGGTGAAAATCGACTTTGGCCCTACGCGGCACGGCATTACGCGTGGAACCACGATCTATTTCTTTGGCCCTAACGGCAACCGCAACGAGGTATTCTCGGGCGGGTACATGACCTATGCGGACTTCCCGTGCATTACCTGGACAGCAGATCAAATCGGCAGGGCGATTTTCTACATTCACCAGGAAGTCAACGAGCGCTTCAGTAATTACTTGACGTAGCAACAACTCGGGTGGGCATCGCCCACCCGACACTTCCTTGAGAAGGTAACCATTTTTTTCCGCCCGACAAGCCCTACAAGTTGATTTCTCTTCTTGTTTTTGATCTCACTTTAAGTTTTGTCTCTCTCTTGACATCGGTCTGTCACGACTTACCTTCCTCCACATATGATGACAGGAGGATGGCATATGCAACATTATCATTGGAATCCCATGCGCGAGTTGGCGGAAGCTCAACGACAATTTTCCGCCTTTTTTGACAACCTCAAGCCCCAGGAGCTGCGTTGGCAGAATGGGCCCGGAACCTGGACTCCTGCAGTAGACGTCAGCGAGACCGCAGAGGCGTACGTATTTACGGCCGAGTTGCCGGGGATGAAGCCGGAGGCGGTCGAAGTCGAGGTCAAGGACAGCACCCTGCGGATCAAAGGGGAACGCCCGAGTGTCAGCCTGAAAGAGGGCGAGCGCTTCCATCATCGGGAACGTCCGGCGGGTCGCTTCGCGCGCGTCTTCCGCTTGCCCAAGCCGGTCAACGCTGAAGGGGTGGCCGCAACCTATCGCGATGGCGTTCTGTCCGTCACCGTACCCCTGCGGACCGAAGCCAAGCCTCACAAGATTCCTGTGCAGGGGTAAACAGCCTTAGCAGTTGAAAGCTGAACAGACCTTTTCTTTCTTGGAGCACGTTGTATGGATCTCAATCGTTTCACAGAAAAATCCCAAGAAGCCCTACGGGGAGCACAAACCCTGGCCACACGGCGCAACCACCAGGGAGTCGATGTCGAACATCTCCTAGCCGCGCTGCTGGAAGAACCTGAGGGGTTGGCCAGTGCCCTGCTAGCTGCCGCCGGCATCGCCCCCAGCGCCGTGCGCGAACG
>CAZAYE010000419.1:0-1119 GCA_964489255.1 uncultured Enterobacteriaceae bacterium | reverse complement strand
GCGGCGCACACGGGATGGAACCAGAGCGTCAGTTCGCCATCCGCGAACGGATTGAGCAGGAGTTACAGCGCATTCCCCACGTCTCCGGTCCTGGGACGGAAACCCAACAGGTTTACGTCACCCAGCGCCTCGTTCGCTTGCTCACCCGGGCCGAAGACGAAGCCAAAGGGCTCAAGGACGAGTATGTGAGCATTGAGCACCTGCTGCTGGCCATGCTTGAAGAGGAACGCGGCGCCGCTGGCCGCCTTTTGCGGTCCTTAGGGCTCACCCGTGAGCGCCTGATGGCTGCCCTGCAAAAGGTCCGGGGCCACCAGCGGGTCACCAGCCCCAATCCCGAAGCCACCTACCAGGCCTTAGAGCGGTACGGACGGGATCTGACCAAATTGGCCAGCCAAGGCAAACTCGATCCCGTCATTGGCCGGGATGAAGAGATTCGCCGGGTGGTGCAAGTGCTCTCGCGCCGCACCAAGAACAACCCCGTGCTCATAGGCGACCCGGGGGTGGGCAAGACCGCTATCGTCGAAGGTTTAGCTCAGCGTATCGTGCGGGGCGATGTGCCCGAGAGCCTCAAGAACAAACGGCTCATTGTCTTAGACATGGGAGCTTTAATTGCAGGTGCCAAGTTTCGGGGCGAGTTCGAGGAACGACTCAAAGCCGTGCTCAAAGAAATACAAGAATCCGCAGGCGAGGTGGTGCTCTTCATCGATGAACTGCACACTGTGGTTGGGGCAGGGGCAGCCGAAGGGGCTATGGATGCCTCCAACCTGCTCAAGCCTATGCTGGCCCGTGGTGAGTTACACTGTATTGGCGCTACGACCCTTGATGAGTACCGCAAGTACGTCGAGAAAGACCGGGCCCTGGAACGTCGCTTCCAGCCCGTGCTGGTCGATCAGCCGAGTGTGGAAGACACGATCTCTATCTTGCGCGGCTTACGCGAACGCTACGAAGTGCACCACGGCGTACGCATCAAAGACGCTGCCCTGGTGACTGCCGCTGTCCTCTCTCACCGTTATATCAGCGATCGTTTCCTACCTGACAAAGCCATTGACCTTGTGGATGAAGCGGCGGCGAAGTTGCGCACCGAGATTGACTCCATGCCCACTGAACTCGATGAAACCT
>CAZAYE010000418.1:399-4332 GCA_964489255.1 uncultured Enterobacteriaceae bacterium | reverse complement strand
GACAGGCCCGGCTCTTCATCATTGGCATATTCCCATGGATGATGGTTGCCACTACGGCGGTCTTCTTTGAGCCAGATTGGCCACGCCGTGTCCTTAAGGATTTCAGAGAAAACCATCCGTATCGCGTGTGGGCTTTCATCGCGGGCTTTGTGTTCGGCTTTTTCATCGGTGGGCTCATTCCGGGATACTTCTCCTTCGTGCAGGCGACCGTCGCTGGCCTCGGCGTCGCTATAGCCGCGTATCACCTGGATGAGCCGTTCCGCCCGCTCCAGGAGACAGGAGTTGAAGCGAGGGTCGCCCGTACCCAGAGCCAGACACCGGCAAAGCCGTGGCAGGCACGGCAGGTGGCGCCTAAAGAAATTCTCTCGGTATCACAGTGGACTTTTGTCCTCGTCAGCCTTTGGGTGGCTGTCCAACTGCTGTTGCCGTTACGGCATTTCTTCATCCCCGGCAACGTCAACTGGACCGAGGAAGGGCATAACTTCTCTTGGCATATGATGGTCCGAAACAAGGATGCCCAGGGAGTCTTTACTGCTACTGATCCGGCGACCGGCGAGCAGTGGGATATCAAACTCTGGGAGTACCTCACTCTTAGTCAAGAACGCGAGATGATGAGGCAGCCTCACATGATTGTTCAGTTTGCCCACTACCTCGCGGATCGCCTACGCAGCGCAGGTCATAAGGATGTAGAGATCCGGGCCCGCGTTACTGTCTCCTTAAACGGCAGGGCGCCCCAACTGCTCATCGATCCAAATATAGATCTCGCCAAAGTTGCGTACCCCTGGTGGGGACATGCGGACTGGATTCTCCCCCTAGAGGTTCCGCTCGAAACGGCGTGGCAGAGGCGAACCGTGCCACCACCCAACAAATCTTCGTCTTTTGAGGATTGACGCAGGGCGCAACCCTTCCTATGAAAAGGAAGACAGTAGCAACTGAGAGAGGAAACTGCTTTGGCGACGGTACAAGAGTTCTGGCGACCAATCATTAACGATTTTAACCCCGTAGGTCCGGTACGTCCCGAGGAGGTCACTCGTTTTTTTGTAGATCGAAAGGAAAACGACCCTACCCGCAGCCTGGTCCAACTGTGGAAGCTGAGTTTGCAAAACAGCCTCGGGCAGCCGAAACCCTACAAGGCGCTCCTCACAGGACATGTGGGCAGTGGGAAAAGTTCAGAGCTGATGCGTCTTGGTCAGGAACTGGTGAATGATTTCTTTGTCGTTTGGCTCGATGCTGAATTGACACTAGCTACTGAAACCGCCAATTGATGTGCTGCTCTCCATGGGCCTTGCTGTTCACGCTGCTGCTGAAGCTGCTGGCCTCAATCCTGATGCGCGACTCGCAGATGAATTGGTCAAAAGCCTTGCTAAGTTGGTGCGGAAATTCGAGGATCGCAAAGGCTTCTCCCTTCGTGCTGACCAGCTTGTCAGGCAGGTATTTGCAATAGCCTTGGTCTCGGGGGCGGTGGCTCTTGGTGGTCTGCCTGCCGCGCTGCCTGCCGGTGCTTTTGTCTTTGGGGCCGATAAAGTGTTGAAGACTGCTCGCCTTGAACTCAAGGTGCAGGACGAGCATGTCAGAACCTTGGAGTTGCCGGCTAACCGTGCGGGAGTTCTTGGGGCCTTGAACAAGATTATCGAGGGAGTGCAGAGCAAAGCCGACAAACCCTTGCTTATTATCACCGATGGCCTCGACAAGGTACCTCCAAACCGAGCGCGATTGCTCTTTGCTGATAGTGCTCTACTCACTGAACCTGCCTGCGCTCTGGTGTATGCAGCCCCCATTGAGTTCTATCATCGCTTAACTGCAGGCCAGGTGGCCAATCTTTTTAACGAACATAAGATGCTGCGAAATCCGATAGTCCAAAAGCGCCCACTGACCGGGGACAATTGGAAGCTAGAGCGTGAGCCGAACGAAGATGGTCTTGGTGTCATGCGGAGAATCGTCGCCAAACGGTTGGAAGCTCATGGCAAGGCCGTTGACGAGATCGTCACACGAGCAGCTTTAAATCTCCTTGCGAGAACAAGTGGAGGAATAATCCGCGAATTGGTGCACTACTTTCACAGAGCTGCCACGTTTGCTCAAGCACTCGGTAAGTTGCAAATCGATGAAGCCATTGCCCAGGATGTGATCAATCAACAGCGGCAAGATATTGACTTGCGTCTCAAAACGGAGCCCCGTGAGATGTTGCGCTGCATTCTGAAAGAAGGGCAACTCCGGGGCGGTCGGGGCGAGGTGGAGAAGGAAGAGCTTTTTCGCAGTCTGTGTTTGCTTTCTTATCAGGATGACAGTTTTAACTCCTGGTTCGATGCGCACCCAAACGTTCTACCATTGCTGTAAGCTCAAGAGGTGCTGTGATGTCATCCTTCGACCAAACTATCGAACTAATGTTGATCGATCTTGAGCAGGTCGGAGGAACGTTGATCCTCTTCGCGGTCTGCGACGATACCGTCTTGCGCGATTACACCATAAACGAGTTGCGCAAACGCTTGCTGCCAGAGATCACGTTGCGTGATTTTCGTTACGACCCCGAGCACATCAGTTTGCTGGAGGGAGCAGTTGAGACGGTGAAATCGAATAAGGGGCGAGTAGCAGTCTCTGTGACGGGATTTGAAACGCTTCCGCCTGATAAACGAACTGAGGCGATCCGCTTGCTCAATTGGGAGCGCGGACGCTTCGGCTACTCAGGTATTGCCGTGATTCTCTGGGTCAATCGAGCGACGCTGGCGGAAATTGCGACCAAATCGGCAGATTTCTACTCGTGGCGTAGCGGGACGTTCATCATTGAACCGCCAGCGGGTTGGGACACCTTAGAAAGCTCACGGAGAAGTTACTTCAATGCGCTCGTTGCCCAGAATGAATTTGTCAACCTGCAAGGGCTCGCTCCTACACGGGGCGGACACATTGTACAGATGCGCATGGAAGACATTTTTATCCCGCTGCGGGCTGAGCAGGAAGTCTCCTTTAATTCAAAGATGCGTTTCTCTTTTGGCCCGGATGAATCGACTGCAATTGAGATTACGGAGCAGAACGGAGATGTTTTAGTTTTCAGTGAGAAATCTAGAACGCGAACGCTCATTCTTCGTGCTTCGCCGGGAGGATTTGAAGGCGTCAATCCGGAACAACTCCCGCGAGAGCTACAAAGTGCCATGCGGCTCTATCTGAGCCGCGCCCGACGAAAAGTCGAGTCTCGTCCTGTGGAGATCCCCGAACTGTTGCAAGAACGTCATGCAGTGATCCTTGGCGACCCAGGTGCTGGGAAGACCACGTTGCTGCGTTACCTGGCATATATCCTGGCGCGGGCGCAGGTCTCCAATTATCAATCGGAGATTCTCAGTCGAATTCCTGAGCTTGCTCATTGCTTGCCAGTATATATCCGCATCAGTGAGTACGCCCAACATCTCCAGCGTAATCCTGAGGCGACGCCTGACGCTTTCGCCCCGCTGTATTGCCAAGCGAACCAATTGCCCCTGTCTGATGAACTGCTCAGGAGTGCAATGGCGCAAGGACGAACTTTGTTCTTACTCGATGGTTTGGATGAAATCATTGAGACTAGACGGCGACGCGAAGTGGTACGCCGCATTGAGGAGTTTGCCCGCCTCACCCACAGTGCCGTCTGATTGCGACCTCGCGCGTCGTCGGCTACCGCGAGGCACAACTCGGTAGAGAGTTCGCACAGTTCACCATTAGTCCGTTTGCCGATCCTGAGATTCGCCGTTTCGCTGAGAGTTGGTACAAGGCATTAGGAGAACCAGCGAGCAACGCTGAGCGGCTGGTCCGGGCCATTCAGGACAATCCTTCTGTTCGTCGGCTCGCTACGAATCCGCTGCTACTTACCGTTATTGCCCTCATTCACTGGCGCGGCACGAAGCTGCCGCACCATCGCGCGAAGCTGTATAGTCAAGCTGCTGAGACGCTCGTTGATCAATGGATGAGCCA
>CAZAYE010000418.1:0-389 GCA_964489255.1 uncultured Enterobacteriaceae bacterium | reverse complement strand
GTCAGTCCCGAAGGCTGGGATGTGCATGAAACGCTTCAGGTGCTTCTCCCGGCTATTGCCTGGCATCTGCACTCTACTACTTCCAGTGGTCTCATCGGAGAGCACGAGCTGCACAATCTATTGGTAGAAACGCTGCGGCAGCACGAGTCACGCTTGAGCGAAAATGAGGCGCATAGCCGTGCTGCGCAGTTCCGCCGTAACGTGAGCGAGTTCAGCGGGATCTTCCTGGAGCGCGGACTGGACCAGGACGGCCGTGGTCTTTACGGCTTTCTGCACCTGACGTTCGAGGAATATTTCGCCGCCGTGTGCCTGGCAGACAAGTGGGAACGCGAGGGTAAGAGCGTACTCAAACCACTGCTCCACGACCCACGCTGGGCTGAAGTCATTCT
>CAZAYE010000417.1:2500-4340 GCA_964489255.1 uncultured Enterobacteriaceae bacterium | reverse complement strand
TTCCTTGGTGATCGATGCCTTATATCGTGTCAACGGACTTTTTGTAATCTACTTATCTAGAATCGATTCAGGAGAAATAGCGGGTCAGCGCTCAGCTCCAGATTGCGTGGGCAGGTGGCACGGCGAGCTGGGGAGCGAGGTGAGGCGACGACATGCGAGACGATTTCACGGCGGACGAGCGTGACCACCACGTCTTCGAAACCGCGGTCCAGCACTTGGCCCGGCCGGTGCCTGTTGCCCTTGCTGAGGATTCGATCGGGGACGTGCTGGCGAAACTCCCCGGCCATACCTATGAGGCTGTCGGGGGTGTGTATGTCATAGACCCGGAAGGGCGCCTGCAGGGGATCGTGCGCCTGCCAGATCTCCTCTCCCAGCCGCCAGAACGGCGGTTGCGGGAGGTGATGGTTGCGCAGCCCCCCACCGTGGCTCCGGCTGAGGATCAGGAGCGGGTGGCGGGGCTCGCCCTCCAGTATGGACTGGCCGAAGTGCCGGTCGTCGATGCCGAGGGCCATTTGCTGGGTGTGGTGCCGCCCTTGGCCCTCGTCGAGATCTTGCGCCGGGAACACGTCGAAGACCTTCATCGGCTGGCAGGCATCCTGCGAGAGAGTTCGCAGGCACGGGACGCCATCGAGGCGCCACCCGCGCGCCGGGCCCATGACCGGCTCCCGTGGTTGGTAGTGGGCTTACTGGGCAGCGTGGTCGCCACCTTCGTCGTCTCCCGCTTCGCGCATGCCCTTGAGAGCCGCATCGCCGTCGCCTTCTTCGTGCCAGGGATTGTCTATTTGGCCGATGCTATCGGGACCCAGACCGAGGCGGTCGCCGTGCGAGGGTTGTCTCTCAGCCATGCCCCGCTGCGCGTGCTGCTTGCTGATGAACTCGATGCTGGACTGCTGATGGGATTGATCATGGGGGCGCTGACCTTCCCGGCTATCTGGTTGGCTTTTGGGGATATGTCCCTCGCTTTGGCTGTTGCCTTGGCGCTCGTCCTCGCCAGTGGCGTAGCGACGACCATCGGACTGTTCTTGCCCTGGTTATTATTCCGCGCCGGGAAGGATCCAGCGTTCGGCTCGGGGCCGGTCGCTACCATCATCCAGGACGTGTTAAGCCTACTCATCTACTTTACGATCGTCTCTCTCTTGCTTCCCTATCCCCCGGAATCGTGAAATAGCACCCGATTCGCAAAGATAGAAATGGAGAACGGAGTGTTTTCTTATAATTGAGAGCAAACCGCATATTCTGCCGGATTCCTTGAGAAAAATTCCTGGATGCTGTGTGCTGACGCTGGCAAGTCCTTTGCTGTACTTAAGGACTGAACACCAAAGACTAGGGAACGACTATGGCAGCTGACAAATATATGCTTCACTCTGCCTCGACCCTCAGGACTCAGTCCTCAGCACTGCCTTCCACCTTCTCCCCCAGCGCCTGGGAAGTGCTGCGCCATCGCTATCTGCGCAAGGATCAATACGGCGCCATCGTCGAGACCCCTGAGGAGATGTTTCAGCGGGTCGCTCGCGCTATCGCGGCGGTCGAAGCCAACTACCAGGGCGACGTGGCACGGTGGGAAGACACCTTCTTTCAGCTTCTGTCAACGCTACAGTTCCTGCCGAACTCGCCCACGCTTATGAATGCCGGGATGCCTCACGGACAGCTCGCCGCGTGCTTTGTCCTGCCCATCGAAGACTCACTCGAGAGCATCTTTCAGGCAGTCAAAGATATGGCCCTGATTCATCAATCAGGCGGCGGCACTGGCTTTTCGTTCTCTCACTTGCGGCCGAAGGGTGATCCGGTAGCGTCTACGAGTGGGGTGGCCTCTGGCCCAGTCTCGTTTTTGCGCGTCTTT
>CAZAYE010000417.1:0-2490 GCA_964489255.1 uncultured Enterobacteriaceae bacterium | reverse complement strand
TCAAGCAAGGTGGCCGACGCCGCGGGGCGAACATGGCGGTCTTGCGGGTAGATCATCCCGACATCGTGGAGTTCATTGGCGCCAAGGAAGCCCCGGCCGCGTTCACGAACTTCAACTTTTCGGTGGCCGTAGATGACACCTTCATGCAGGCGGCGGCCGCAGGACGGCAGTATCCGCTTCGCCATCCCGTTTCGGGAGCAGTTGTACGAGAGGTAGCTGCCCGCGAGGTGCTCGCTGCGCTGGCGCGGGCGGCGTGGACCTGTGGTGATCCTGGGGTCCTCTTCATTGAGGAGATCAACCGCAACAATCCCACGCCCCGGCTGGGAACCATCGAGGCAACGAATCCGTGCGGCGAAGAACCCCTGCTGCCGTACGAATCGTGCGTACTGGGGTCCCTGAATCTCACCCGTTTCGTGCAGGACAATGGCATTGACTGGGAAGCACTCGCCAAGGTCGCCGAACAGGCTGTGCGCTTTCTCGACAACGTCATCGATGCGAGCCGAGCGCCGCTCCGTCAAGTCGAGGAGAGCAGTCACCTGACGCGAAAGATCGGGTTAGGCGTCATGGGCTTCGCCGACCTGCTGGTCCTGCTGGGCGTGCCGTACGGATCTCCAGAAAGCTTCGTTTTGGCGGAGAAACTGATGGGGTTTATCACGCGGCATGCCCACCGAGCGTCGATGGCACTGGCGAAGGAAGGACGTGGACCGTTCCCCGAGTTTCCCGGCACCCTGTGGGACCAGCACGGCGGCCCCCCGCTGCGCAATGCTACGCTGACGACGATTGCCCCCACGGGCACGATCAGCCTCCTAGCTGGGGTGTCCAGTGGCATTGAGCCGCTCTTCGCGCTGGCCTTTACCCGCCACGTGTTAGAAGGACGCCAGCTCCAGGAGACGAACCCCTTACTGTTGCAGATCTTGGAGCAGCGCCACTTACTGACTCCAGATCTCCTAGCGGAGATCGCTGCGATCGGATCACTTGCGTCCTTACCAGGGATTCCGGCTGACCTGAAAGCGCTGTTCGTCACCAGCTACGAGCTGGCACCGGAGGTGCACGTGCGCATGCAGGCAGCGTTTCAGCGGCACACTGACAATGCGGTCTCCAAGACCGTTAACCTGCCGGAGACGGCAACCCCCGAGGAGGTCGAGGACATCATTCGTCTCGCGCATCGACTCCGCTGTAAAGGGATCACGGTGTTCCGCTACGGGTGCAAAGGCAGCCAGGTGCTCTCGTTGGGCATTCCCTATCGCTCCGCCCAAGAAACAACTGCCGGTGGATTACAGGCTGGCTTGGAATTCACCGGCGAATGCCGCAATTGCACGGTGTGAGGTCCCATGAAGATTCAACCCTTCTTTGACAAGGGAGGTTGCCAGAACCAGAGAGTAACGGGATCGCGTACCTAAAGATCCCGCTGCATGTGTTCTAAATCAGACCACAGAAGATTGGCACACGAGGATTGTCACCCTGAACGCAGTGAAGGGTCTCGCGGTGAGATTCTTCGCTCCGCTCAGAATGACACGGCTAACCTGGTTACATCGTAAAGTGTCCCAATGTCGTGTGTTTCGATTTAGGTACCCACCGCCTGCCGGACAAAATCCTGAATGACAGCAGCCGGGCGGGCGCCCGCGGTGCGGCTCACTTCTCTGCCGTGGAGAAAAACTGCCATCATCGGGAGAGAGCGAACAGCGAACCGTTGCGCTAGTGTAGGCAGCTCTTCAGTATTCACCTTAGCCACAATGAGGCGACCAGTGCCCGCCGCAGCGACCTGCGCAAGTTCCGGCGCAACCATCCGGCAGGGGCCGCACCAAGGAGCCCAGTAGTCAACGAGGACTGGGACAGGACAGCCCGCAACGAGCGCGTAAAAATGTGCCTCACGGTCGATCTCTATGGGCTGTGCTAGTGCGGGAAGTGGTGCCTTGCACTGCCCGCAGCGTCCGATCTGGCCCAGGTGTGTGAAGGGCGTACGATTCCTCTGCCCGCACTGCGAGCAGGTTGACAAGACACCTTTATCGTCAAGTTGTCTCTTGTTCATAGTCTTCTCATTGAGACGGCAGTGCGGCGGTCATAGACGGGAACCGGAAAGTCGTCGAGGCCGTCACTTATGCCCGTCCTTTCAACATCCCATGCCAGTACAGTACCGGGAGCCCGTAGGCCTTCAGCAGGTACATGCTGTACCGCTCTTTTGACTGATCAAAGGGGAAGGTTTCTTTGGGCTTGCCGTTGTAGTCGAACTCCGCCAAGACCAGGCGGCCATAGCCAGTCACCAGCGGGCAAGACGTATACCCATCATAACGGGCAGTAAGTGGCTTGCCCTGCATGGCGGCGGTGAGGTTCTTGACCAAGACTGGGGCCTGCTTACGAATCGCCGCCCCTGTTTTCGAGGTGGGCAGGCTGCTGGCATCACCGAGACTGAAGACGTTCGGATAACGTGGGTGCTGCAACGTGTATTTGTCCACTTCTACCCATCCCGCCTCATTGGCCAGGGGGCTACGC
>CAZAYE010000416.1:2858-4341 GCA_964489255.1 uncultured Enterobacteriaceae bacterium | reverse complement strand
TGGATCCATCCAGGAGCGGTGGTCATCGATGTCGGCATCAGTCAGGTGGGGAAACGAATTGTGGGGGATGTGGAGTTTGCCCTGGCACAGGAACGCGCTGCGTTCATTACGCCCGTGCCCGGCGGAGTCGGGCCGGTCACCGTGTCGATGCTGATGCAAAACACCGTGAAGGCGTTTAAGGCGCAGAGGGCTGGGAACAGTGAAGAGTTAAGAGTGAAGAGTTAAGAGTTGTCCATTTTTCTTGCTTTACTCTTCATTCTTCATTTTTCACTCTTCACTCTCTTCATGACGGTTCCTCTTCAAGTTGCACCGCAATCTGCACCGGCTTTCCTTCCCGTACGACAGAGAACGAAACTGTCTCCCCAGGTTGATAGCGACGCATTTCTTCGCTGAACTCCTGAGCATCACGGACCGGATGATCGTTCACCGCCACAATCAGATCGCCCGGCGGCTGGCGGCTCGTATAAATGTCGTGCGCAATAGCTAAGGGAATGGCGAAAGCGCCCACTGGCGACATCGCCAAGACAACAATCGCCGCCTTCACCAAATCGTTGGACTGGGTCCCTGGGGTGTTTACTCCCTGGAATCCAGCTCGGGCCGCCGGACTTCCCTGCACGACATCCAACACTTTGACGCCTTGTGGTCCATCTTCAGCGGTCGCATAGAGCACTCCCAGATAATTGCGCTTGACAACCGCTGGCATGGTCGCTTCCGGTCGTAAGCCATCGTCACCGGGGGCACCCATATCAAGGGCTTGCTCGTTTGCCGGAGGCAACTCCCACGGTTGTGGGGTAGCGGTTATCGGTGGAGCAAGTTCCTGAACTGGGATTTCAAGCACCTGGGGTGCGCCGACCGTACGTCCTTGCCGAGTATCAGGCGGGGTCGGAGCTGAATCAGAAGCAGCCGGAGAGACCAGCTGGGCTTCTTGAGCAAAGAGCGGAACAGGCGCCCCACAGACCAGAGCAGCGACTAGCAGCCAGCATACCAAGCAAGGAGCTTTCATAACAGTCTCCTTTTCCCCTCTGTACAATCACCGAAGGCGCACCATTATTCACAAAATTTTGGCTCATTGCAGATCCGTGAGAGCCTGTTCCAGTTCTTGCGGTGGGAGGATCTCGCGCGGGTTCTCCATGACTTTCTTGAACCGCACGATCCCCTGCTTATCAATGATAAAGTACGCGCGGTTGCTTAACCGCTTTTCTTGATCCAACCAGCCGGGGTATTCCTCTATCACCTTAGGCGTCTCAAAGGCACTGAGCAATGGGTAATCGAGCTTGATTTGTTGAGCGAACACTTTTTGCGAAGCCCCATGATTGGTGCTAATTCCTAGCACCTTCGCGTCCAGTTTCTTTTGCGCCTGTTCCTCCTGCCCGGAGGTCAGCTGTACGGTTCAGCCAGGAGTGAAGTCGAGGACGTAAAAGAGCAGGACGATATTGTCCTTCCCTGTGAAGTCCTTAAGGCACACCCTCTCCCCTAGAGTGGA
>CAZAYE010000416.1:0-2848 GCA_964489255.1 uncultured Enterobacteriaceae bacterium | reverse complement strand
AGGCAAAAATCCGGGGCTGGGCTGCCGACCTCCGCCCCAGCCCAAGCGCCGCTCGTCAGTGCAAGTGTTAACAGCCCGGCGGCCAACATACCGCACGATATTCCTCGCATAATTACCCCTCTTTTCATGAGTATTCAGCTTTTAGCTTTCTTCGTAAGTCACCAGGAAACGGAGAATCGGAGAAACGGAGAATCGGGGAGTTAAGAACTCTGTCTCCGGTTCTCCCCTTCTCCGTTTCCCCGTTTCTTCCTGGTCCGATCCTACGCTGGCCGAAACTTCACCAATGTCATCTCTGGCGTGACATCGTCAAATGTGGCCACGACTGGCATACCAACTCGAACCTCCTCAGGTTTGCAGCCAGTGATGTTCGTTGTCACGTGCGGTCCTTCAGCTAATTCAACAATCGCAATCACATAAGGCACATCTTCGGCGAAGGCTGGATGGGTCGGCGCTTGGGCAATGGTGTACGAATAGACCGTGCCTTTGCCTGAGATTTTGACGCAGTGCAGATCCGAAGACAGGCACTCAGGACACACTTCGCGTGGGTAGAAGATATGCGCCCCGCAACTGCCGCAGCCTTGGACTTGCAGTTCGTGGCGTTTCGCGGCCTCCCAGAATGGCAGAGAAGCCGCCGTCGGTCGAGGAAGAGGTTTCTTATAATCCGCCATGAGAGCACTCCTGTCATTTCATGCACAAGCAATCAGCGGTCAGCACTCAGCTGAAAGCTCTTTATTGGCTTCCCAACACCAAGCTGCACTGTTCGCTCATGATGCCGCCATTACCGTTGACATACCCAATGGTCGCATCCTTTACTTGGCGCTCACCACCACGGCCCATCAATTGCCGCACGGCCTCAATGACGTGGCTCATCCCACCGGCTAGACCCGGTTGGCCGAACGAGAGCTGCCCACCGTGCGTATTGCAGGGGAAATCACCCTTGTAGGAAAGGTCATGCTCTTCGACAAATCGTCCTCCTTCACCCTTTTTGCAGAAACCAGCATCCTCCAGGGTAACGAGCACGGTGATGGTGTAACAATCATATGGCTGGACAAAATCCATATCTTTTGGTGAAACCCCTGCCATCTTGAACGCCCCTTCGGCCGCCGGTTTGACCAGAGAGGTTGTCAGACTACGGGCGCGCGTGATGCCACAATGCCCACCCGCCTCACCAGCGCCCAGGAGATACACCGGCCGGTTCGGAGCGCGCTTCGCCTGCGCCGCGCTGGTCACGATAAACGCCCCCCCACCTGTACAAGGGCTCACGATCTCCAAGAGGTGCAGCGGATCAACGATCATGCGCGAATTGAGCACGTCATCGACAGTAATCTCCTTATTCCCAAACAGTGCGGTGGGATTCTTGCAGGCGTTCTTGCGCTGATCGACCGCGACCTTGGCCATTTGTTGGGGTGTAGTGCCGAATTCGTGCATATGCCGCCGGGCGATAAGCGCATAGCCAGGGTTAGCGGCAATCAAGCCATAGGGTGCGTCGAACTCGGCGTCCAGACGAGGAAACGGCGGCGGTTTCATCCCTGTGGCCTTGAGACCTCGAGTGTCACCGAGGACGCACAGGACGTTATTACACATCCCTGCCTCGATCGCTGCGGCGGCTCGCCATACCATACCCGCAGCCGAGGCGCCGCCCAGTTCAACTTGACTAAAATATCTGGGCTGAAGCTGCAGGTACTCGGCCACTACTGATGGCCACAGGACGCTATATTCACCAATAGCCATGCCGGTCAGCAGGCCGTCAATGTCTTTCTTTTCCAGGCCAGCATCGGCAATAGCCCCTCTCGCCACTTCGCTAATAATGCCAAGTGGAGTCTTGTCTCCGTCTCCCTTCTGTGGGGCCATCTCGGCAAACCCGATGATCGCGGCTTTTCCTTTAATGCTCATGGTTTCCCTCCTGCTGCGTGCGACACTGATGCGTTACTCTACATCCTCCGAGTCGGGTCTGTCAAAGCAAAAAGCAAACATTGTCCTTGACAACCCGGCTCGTCCTGCCTTATCACCCCTCCATGCTGTCTGCGCACTCCTTGCTCGACGCAATTATCGCCTCGCTGCGCAATGTCATCGCGCCAGCAATTGCCGATCCCTACCCTAAGGCCCAGGCATACATGGCTGCGGTCATCCTCGAGTTCGTCGCTCGGCACGTAGAGGAGCGTCCAGACCTCGCCAGAGAAAGGGAGCAGACGCTGAAGGAATTGTTCAGGGACCTCTCGGCAGTCCTCGATGGAAAAGGGTTACCCGAGGTTGACACGGCAGACCAAGAGGCGCGCTTATGCCGCTTGATCGAATGGCTGTACGCCGAAAAAGACCGCCTCGGGCCAGAGACCTTCGCCATAGCCAACCGGCGAGTCAGAGAGACCCTACGGCAATTGTTAGATCAGGAGCTGAAGGTAGCGGGGAGGTCTGAGTAACGAGTAAAGCAACGGTCAACGCTCTCACACGGGGGCAGCCAGTGGTGCGATCCGATTTGCTGCTCAATCAAACCACATGACCTTGAGACACACTTGGAGTAGTACTGCGTCTATCCCAAAAATGTGTGTTGTTCCCGGTCTTGTGTGCCACGGGCAGCTTGCCTGCCCGTGCCCACCGCCTCACACTGGCGGACGAAGCCGCCAGTGGCACCCGTTGCCAGTTTGCACAGTTTTAGCGTAGACACGGTAGTAGCGTGCGCTGCGCGCACGTCCGTAACTGAATTCAGGCAAGAGAGTCGATTCGCCCTTCTTACTGCAGCCCGTAATAGCGCTTCGCGCCGCCGGCCAGAACGTTCGCGAGTGTCTGCGGCGGCAGCCCCATGGCCTTGATCATCTTTGGCGCGTCCGTGAAGCCATCGAGATGGGGATAG
>CAZAYE010000415.1:0-4352 GCA_964489255.1 uncultured Enterobacteriaceae bacterium | reverse complement strand
GTACTACAGTCCGGCAATCTAAGGAGTCGAGCATGGTGAAGAACGGCATTGGCCGATACTTCAAGAATATCAAAGACGCAGTGACGACGATCTTTGAGGGTATGTCCGTCACTTGCTCGCATTTCGTGCGCAAGCCCTATACAATCCAATACCCGGACCGGGTGCCGGTCCGCGTACAAGATACCCTCCCGTTTCGTTACCGTGGCATCCTGGAAGTCGATCTGGAGATCTGCACGGGTTGTCTCGCTTGTGAGCGTGCCTGCCCCATCGATTGCATTGTCATTGATGCCCCGAAGGATCAAAAAACCAAGGAGATGATCCTCAAACGTTTCGACATTGACATTGCCAAATGTATGTATTGTGGCTTGTGCAGTGAGGTCTGCCCAACTGGCTCAATTCACCATACCACCGAGTTTGAAGGGTCTGACTTCTCTCTCGAAAGCATGATCCGTCATTTTGTGAAGGCGCCTGTCACCGCGTATAAAGCGAAGAAAGACGGAGAGACGGATCCTGTGATCGCGCCGATTTTGGAGCGCGGCATGCGCTATATTCAGGAATTCGCTGAGCCGGCCGACATGAAGAAGGCCAAAGCCGCGGAGAAATCCGCCGCGGCGTGACCCGTCGTCTCAGGAGACTCGGCAATGCCAGTGGGAGCCTTGATTTTTTATCTGCTTGCTGCCTTGACCGTCGGTTCGGCGATGATGGTTGCGTTCTCACGCAACATCGTCTACTCCGCTTTTTCTCTCCTCGGTACACTTATGGGGGTAGCTGGACTGTATGCCTTGCTTGCTGCGGATTTCGTAGCTGTCATCCAAATCTTGGTCTATGTCGGCGGCATTCTTGTGCTGATTATCTTTGCAGTTATGTTGACCCATCGTATTGACGACGTTGCGGTCTCAAACCGATCGGTCGGTCGTCTGCCAGCGGCTCTCGTTATTGGTGTTGTTGGTGTCGTTATGGGAGCTGGAGTAGTGACCGCTCGCTGGGCGCAGAAAGCCGACCCACAGGCAGAGCCTACCACGTACGGCATCGGAGACGCGTTCCTTGGTCAGTATATCTTGCCGTTCGAGCTTGCGTCGGTTGTTTTGCTGGTCGTGCTCATTGGGGCGGTTGTGGTCTCACGCAAAGAGATCCGTGGGGAGGCGGGCTCGTAAGCTTGAGCATGCTGGCTCCCTTGATTTTTTCCCTGTTCCCCTTTAAGAGGGGACGACTTTCCTTACCCAAAGGACAATCATGAATGCAGCGTTGCTCGATATCGGGCTGCGACACTTTCTCTTTGTGAGTTTGGCGGTGTTCGTGCTGGGGTTGTACTGCGTGCTCACACGGAAGAACGCAATCGGCATCCTCATGGGTGTGGAACTGATTCTCAACTCGGCGAATATCAACTATATCGCCTTCTCCCATTTTTCTTCAGGTCGTTACGATGGCCAGATTTTCGCGGTCTTCGTCATCATGTTAGCCGCGGCTGAGGCGGTGGTCGGCCTCGCCATTGTGCTCGGCATTTACCAGAACTTTGCCACCATCGACGTGGAGGCGACAGATAATTTGCAAGGGTAAACGATGGAGCATCCCGAACTCGTGTCCTATCTCCGTTGGATCGTACTGCTGCCTCTTTTCGGTGCAGCCGTAAACGGTCTTCTGGGAGCTACGCTCCAGAGGAATTATGGCAAGAAGGTAATCAGCGCTATCGCCTGTTCTGCAGTGGGCGCAGCGTTTCTCTTCTCGCTGTACGCGTTCTTCCAGCTCATTAGTCTTGATGCAGAACACCGATTTCTCTTGGACACGGTAAGCCGCTGGATTCACATCGGTGACTTGAACGTAGACATCGCCTTCTGGGTCGACCCGCTCTCTGCCGTCATGATCCTGGTCGTGACCGGCATCGGCGGGTTGATCCATCTCTATTCTGTCGGTTACATGCACGAGGACGAATCATACTGGCGGTTCTTCACCTTTCTCAACCTTTTCACCGCCGCGATGCTCACCCTGGTGCTGGCCGACAATCTGCTGTTGATGTTCGTTGGCTGGGAGGGAGTGGGCCTGTGCTCGTACGCATTGATCGGGTTCTGGTACAAGGAACACGCCAATACCACTGCCGGGAACAAGGCGTTCATCGTCAACCGCATTGGTGACGCTGGCTTTACGCTTGGTATCTTTATCATCTTCTGGGGGCTAAGCGCGTCTGGTCATGGTTCTGCGCTCTTCCGTGAAATCTCTCCTCAAATACATCATTTGGCAGAGCTGTCAGTCTGGGGTGTCCCGGCTGCGACTCTGGCGGCGCTATTCCTGTTGGTCGGCGCCACCGGCAAATCGGCGCAGATTCCGCTCTATGTTTGGCTGCCTGACGCTATGGCCGGACCAACGCCGGTGAGTGCGCTGATCCACGCCGCGACGATGGTGACTGCTGGCGTCTACATGATGGCGAGGATGCATTTTCTCTATGCTTTGTCGCCGACGGCCCTGAACGTGGTGGCCTCGGTTGGCGCGCTGACAGCGATTTTTGCCGCGACCATCGGGTTGGCGCAGAACGATATCAAGCGAGTGCTCGCGTATTCGACGGTCAGCCAGCTTGGTTACATGGTCCTTGGTGTGGGAGCTGGTGCCTACGCTGCAGCGATCTTTCACCTCATGACCCATGCTTTCTTCAAGGCTTGCCTGTTTCTCGGCTCTGGCAGCGTGATCCATGCCATGGGCGGGGAGCAGGACATGCGCGAGATGGGTGGACTCAAAGAGAAGATGCCCTATACCTTCTGGACGTTCTTCATCTCCACCCTGGCTATTGCCGGGATTCCTCCGCTATCCGGGTTCTTCTCCAAGGACGAAATTCTGTGGAAGGCCTTCTCTGGCGGGCATCCGTTGCTTTGGGTGATCGGCTTCGCCGGAGCGGGAATGACGGCATTCTACATGTTCCGTCAAGTCTTCATGGTCTTCTTCGGTGAGAGTCGAGCCGATCATCATACCCAGCATCACCTGCATGAGTCTCCACCGGTGATGACGTATCCATTAATCATCCTCGCGGTTGGTGCGGTCCTCGCGGGTTTTCTTGGCGTGCCGGCTGCGCTCGGAGGAAGCAACCGTTTTGAGCAGTGGCTAGAACCGGTCTTTGCCGGAGGGCATGGCCACGCTGCCCATGGTACGGCTCACGGGGTCGAGTCGATCGAGTACCTGCTGATGCTCGCCTCGGTGGGTATCGCAGCGGCCGGTATTGGCCTTGCCTACCAGGTCTATTACCGTAAGACTCTCTCTCCGGAGGTTTTTTCTGCTGCTGGTGGTGGCATGCCCTACGATCTGGTGTACAACAAATACTACATCGACGAAATCTACCAAGCCACCTTTGTCCGGTTGACTCTCTTTCTCTGCTGGTTAGGGTCGAGTTTCGACCGGTATGTCATCGACTTCATCGTCGATGGCGCGGCGAAAGTGACGGCCTTCATCTCGTGGCTCAACGGTTGGTTTGATGATTTAGTGATCGATGGCATCGTCAACGCGGTCGCTGACGCGACTTTCGCCATCGGCAACCGGTTGCGGCAAATTCAGACCGGCAGCATCAATATTTATCTGTATGTGATCGTCGGCGCTGTGGCTGCGGCCCAGTTTCTCCCGCGGCTCTCGTCGGAGATGCTGGTGACCCTGTTGTGGATTGTCCTGGCAGCGTTGGCCGTGGTTGGCGTGGCCGCGCTGTTGACCGCTCGACGGCCGCTCTGGCGTCCACCTGCTCTCAGAGAGAGCGCGCCTGAATCACATTGAGCGTTGGTGAAGGAGTCTTCATGGCGGAGTATGTTCTCACTCTCATAATCTTCATCCCGATCGTGGGAATGGCGGCTATCTTGTGTCTCCCTAGCCAAGCCCACGATTTGATCAGGAAAGTCGCGCTGCTCTTCACCCTTCCGCCATTGATCTTAGGAGTCTGGTTGTACCAGAACTTCAACGGTGCCGTTCCTGATCTGCAGTTTGTGGTTAACAAGCCCTGGATCGCCTCCTACAACATTCACTATTTTGTCGCTGTTGACGGTATAAGCATCTCCATGGTGCTCCTCACCGTGCTGCTCTGTCCGCTCTGTATCCTGGCGTCCTGGGGAATCGAACGTGCGGTCAAGGGTTATTTCGCGCTCTTTCTCCTCCTCGAGACTTCAATGATTGGCGTCTTCTGCGCCATGGACTTCTTTCTTTTCTTCGTCTTCTGGGAAGTGATGCTGTTGCCGATGTATTTCCTGATCGGCATCTGGGGCGGCCCGCGGCGCGAGTATGCGGCGATCAAATTCTTCTTATACACGATGTTTGGCAGTGTGCTCATGTTGATCGCCATGCTGGTTTTTTACTTCCAAGCCGACTACTCGTTCGATCTGACGAAGTTG
>CAZAYE010000414.1:0-4361 GCA_964489255.1 uncultured Enterobacteriaceae bacterium | reverse complement strand
CTTGCTCGCGGGCGCAGTCCACGCAGAAGCGGGTGGCCGGAAGTGCGCGTAGGCGCGCCTCGGCAATTTCCTCCTCGCATCCTTCACAGATCCCGTAGGCGCCCTCGGCGATCCGACGCAGGGCGGTGTCGAGTTCGGCGATCTCATGTTTCTCCCGATCGTCGAGTTGTGCCAGGAGGCGAGCGGTGCGGTCTTCCTGGGCACGCCCTTCCAACTCCGGTTCGCGATCCTCCTGGATGAAGTGCAAGTCCACCTCGGTGTCAGCGACTTCACCCACCAATACGGCTCGTTGCCGGAGCAACTCTTCGGTTAGTGCCTCAAGTACTTCTTGGTTCATGTTAATACTCCCATTGGCGGTTCAGCTCCGTGCGTGCTCGTCGCTGCCGCTCCACCTCTTGTGGTTGTTCTGCAGCAAGTCCTGTACCGGAGGGGAGCATAGTGATCCTGGAGTAGAGTGGGTATGGATTTCATCTGTGAGAAGAAAACCGCGCCGGAATTGGCAGGTGTGAGAAGAGATCGAGACAAAGAGTGAATAAAGCATCTCGAGTCAGAGGGGCCAGAATTTCATTTTCTGCGGAGACTCCCCGTCAGTTCTCATTGTTGCAAGTTTTTTCCCCCCATTTCTCCAATTTTTAGGAACCCACTGTCGCTCCGGTGGCCCTGTATCGGAGGAACTCCGCTGGTGGCTCGCGCTCTTCTGTCTCTCTAAACAGGCAAAGAAAGGCGAGTTTTTCTCGCGCTCAGAGGAGAAATCAGCCAAAAATCAGAGCCGTCGTTGAGGGAAACGTCTCCTTTCCCTCTCGCTCTCCTGTTGGCACGGCCTTTGCCCACAACCAATCGCAAAAGTAACGGTTCCTCGAGCGGCAAGTTCAGCTGTACGAATTTCCCCCTGTACAGGAGTCAAACCTGAGAAAGGAGATTATGTCATGATTGCTCTTATCATCACGCTTCTCTTGGCAGTCACCCCGCTGACTGCCGCGGCTGCCCCACCGGATGTGATGACCATTGTGAAACAGATGAAGGAGATCTACGAGTCTTCACGTCCCAGCACACGTCAAGTCATCATCACCACGGATGGGCCAGGAGGCGAAAAGACCCAGTGGATTGCTGGCCAGGCGATCAAAAAGCTACCAGATGGCAAACGGTTCCTCATGGTCATCCTGTCTCCGGAGAGTCTCAAAGGGAACGCCTTTCTGATTCAGGAGCGCGCGGGGAAGCCCAACTCCATGTGGATGTACCTTCCGGCCTTACGCCGCATCCGCGAACTGGTGCCAGTCGATGTCTATCAGCACTTTCTGGACACCGATTTCACCTATGCGGATCTTGGTTTCGTCCGACTCGAAGCGACATACCGGTTCCTCGGGGAGGAGCAGCACGCGAGGGTTCAGGCTTACAAGATCGAGGAGGTTGTCCCCCAAGACCGGGCTTACTATTCCCGCATCGTCACCTGGGTGACGGCTGACTCTATGCTCCCGTTGCAACGGGACTACTACGATGTTGCCGGAACGCTCTGGAAGGCAGAGCGGTTCGAAGATGTGGCCACTATCGATGGTGTGCCCACGCCTCTGCACATCACGATGCACGATGTGCAAGGGAAGACGAGGACGGAATTCAAGATTCAGCATGTCCGCTATGACATCGATGTTGCGGACGGGTTGTTTGAGCCCTTCCGTCTGCCGGAGGTGGTGAATGCACCGTTGTGGAACGGATATGACGTCCGAGTCGCCACAGAAAAGTAAAGAATCGGTGGGAGAGTACCTTATTTGCTGGAGGCGGTCCAGCAAGGAGCGCTAGAACAGGTCCAATCGGTCTCGAAGTTTGAACCCCCAAGGCTGAGGAAATTCCAAAGGGATGAATCACGGGAGGTGTATATGAAGTGCACGGCACTGACCAAAACAGTAGGCGCAAGCCTGATCATCTGCGGGATGGTCCTCACCTTTCCCTTCTTTGCTGCTGCGCAGGAAGCTGTGCCAACGCAGCAGGAAAAACCGGCGGGGAAAATGGGCATGCATGGGGGGATGGGGCACGGTCACATGATGATGGGCATGATGCCCGAGATGCAACAGATACACGAGCAGATGGAGAATATGCACCAGGAGATGACGCGAGAACTGCAGCAGCAAATGACCGCCCTGCGTGAGCACACGAAGGCGATGGAAGGGATGGGCGATGAGCAGCAGTTGCTGACAGAGCTGAAAAAACATCAACAGATGACAGACGTGTTCTTGAGCACCATCCTGGAACAGCGGGAAAAGATGCACACGCAGATGAAAGCGCATCACGAACAGATGCATAGTCGGATGGGGAAAGGGCGACCGACGGAGGGGAGTGGAACGGAATAATCAGAAGAACATGAAGCGCACAATGGGGAGTGGGCGAACCCTGGCGTGGATCCGTTGTGACGTCGGCTAGGCTCTCTTACGAGATGGAGAGGTGGTCATGACAAGCAGGACGACGTGGAGACGTCGTCCTCTGGCTCTGTTCCTCAGCCCTGTCATATTGGGATACGCGTCCCTTTACGGTGGAGGGCGAAGCAAATCTGAGATGGAGGGAAGCTACACCCTCTTCTGCTTTCGTTGGTTGCGCTCACTCTCGAGAGCGAACTGGTAGTCACTGCTGCTGTTGTTCTCATTGCCGACCTCGGGCTATCCCAGACCGTTTTTGGCACGACCATTCTAGCCTTCCTGGGTCAGCATCGAAGAACTAGCCAGAGAGCTGCCAGCTGCAAAGCAGGGCAGACTAGAGATCGCTGTAAAAGTCAATACTTGATCTGACACAGTGTGATTTGTATCCTCGTTGTCAGGTTGATCCGCATGGCCGATGTCCTACGCCGCTAACAACTTCTCCTTCGCCAAGGGAAGGAGACAGTTTTTCATATTGCGGCGTAGTTTGGTAATCGACTGTAGGCCAAAGGTTGCCCGGAGCTGCTGACCGAGGGGCTGAGAGAGGTAGCCCTTGTGGCAAAGATTTTCCCGAACAGCCGTTTGACTAGCTTGGGCACGGGGGTGCGATCATCGACGTTGCTGGGCATGAGGGCAACATTGAGTAACTCTGTTGAGGTAAGCCCCCGGCAAAGCCGGGGGTATCTGAGTTCCCCGCGGCCATCCCGTTTGCTCTGTGCTGTCGACGGCGTGGGGCAGGTAGATTTATCTCTTTTTGACTATATTCAAAAAACTGCTTTACAAACCCATTACCTCCTTCCCTCCTTATCTACCTGTATAGTAAGTAAGAGAGTAAGAAAGCTAGTGGGGTCGGAAAAAGTTATTCTGGGTATAGTCATTATGTAATGATGTACATTAGTACACTAGGCGCACGAATCGAGGTTGAGTCTTACAAAGGCAGATTTGCGAGTCTTAGCCAACATGATGCCAAGCCACAACAGCGTCTGGCTCGATTTTAGGAGCGTCGTGCAGCCTTTGAAGGCAACGGCATACCCGATAGGGATGCTAAAGGGCCACAGAAACGTGATGAAAAACGCAAGGGGCCAAATGACATCAGGATGAAGGTGACACCATACGGCAGAGTACGGCAGGAGGAGAAGCAAAGGATGAAAAAAAGCAAAAATCGCCAACCCAGGAAGACCCATGAACGGAGTAATGCCCCCAACCGCAAGCACGAAGGCAAGCGTAACTAGGCCGACGAGCATTCTTTCCGTAGCACAAACCTGACGGCGCTGCGCCTCGGTGAGATCCTTATAGTCGTCTTCCATTACCGGCAAGCCAGAGGCTATCAGGAGGAGTGTTTCTGCCCAGGCGTAGGGCCGCTCGCGGCTCCCTCCGTGCGCGGAACGCAGCGCTCCACACCGACAGTGAAGGGTGGACAAGGAGCGCGCTTGGGCGCCGCCGCACGAACTGGTATGGTAGAGGGAAAAGGAGGACACCATGAGCACCTCATCGCAGAAACCAGAACGCCGACCCGCAGCACGTTCCTATGCGGAAGCCAATCCCCAATTATACGCGTTTCTCGATTGGATGGCGCAGCAAGACGCGGAGTATGTGCAGGCGTTCAGGCAGTACACCGAGATGGGCACAGGGGAAGGACGCGCCTTACCGGTCAAATACCGGGAGATGATTATGACCGCCATTCTGGTGTTCACGGGTCGGCGGGAGGGGGCCGAGGCCCACCTCAAACGCGCGATTGAGCATGGAGCGACCAAACGCGAACTGTTTGAAGCGGCGCAAGCGGCGGGGATTCCCGGCGGCGGGATCACCATGGGGTTATGGATGCAAATCCTCATGCAGCTTGATCGGGAAGGCGCGTTCACGAACGGGTAACCTGAGTGCTGGTCAGACGGGCTGGGTGTGGACCACTATTGATAGGCGACATCAATGAGCAGACAGGGAGCAAGAGCAACTCCTGCA
>CAZAYE010000413.1:0-4383 GCA_964489255.1 uncultured Enterobacteriaceae bacterium | reverse complement strand
GTATGGCGATCGGCGCAGCCGGTTCGGGTTACCGCCCCATTGTCAATTGGAGCATGGTCACGTTCGGTTTTGTCGCGATGGACCAGATCGTGAACCAGACGTCAAAAATTCATTACATGTTCGGCGGCCAAGCGAAATTTCCGATCGTCATCCGTGCGTCGGTCGGAGGTGGTCGTCAACTCGCCGCGCAGCATTCCCAGAGCCCTTATTCGATGTTCATGAACCTAGCCGGCTTAAAGATGATCTTGCCGTCCACCCCGTATGACATGAAAGGACTGCTCAAAGCTGCCATTCGCGACGACAACCCGGTTCTCTCTTTTGAGTCGAGCCGACTGATGGGCGTGCGTGGAGACGTGCCAGAAGAAGAATATATCGTCCCTTTGGGCAAGGCGGATATTAAGCGAGAGGGCAGTGAGGTAACGGTCGTAGCCCTAGCCTGGATGGTTCATGAAGCCCTGGCTGCGGCTGATGCCCTTCAGCAAGAAGGAATCTCCGTTGAGGTTATCGACCCTCGTACCCTGGTTCCTATGGATGCAGATACCATCCGAGCCTCCGTACAAAAAACCGGGAGGCTGGTGGTGGCGGACGAAGCTGGACCTACCGCTGGTGCATCAGCGGAGATCGCAACGTTGGTGACTGAAGACAGAGCAACGTTCAGCCGATTGAAAGCACCGGTGAAGCGCGTGTGCGCTTTACCGGTGCCGATTCCTTACAGCCCCACGCTGGAAGGCTATGTGTTCCCTAACCGTGAGAAGATCGCGGCTGGGGTGAAGGAGGTTATAGAAGTCCGCTAAAACGTGAAGTGCTATGAATAATTTAATGCTCTCTCTTTTACATTTCATGCATTACGTTTTTCGCTGGCCGCAAAGATCCCACGTATACAGGAGGACCTCATGAAGCTCGGTATCACCATGTTCGCGACTGATTATGCGATACGTCCAGATGAACTTGCGCGAGAGTGCGAGGTGCGTGACTTTGAGTCGATCTGGTTCCCGGAACACACGCATATTCCCACCAGTCGGCGCAGCCCCTGGCCTGGAGGGGCAGAACTCCCAAAGGAATATTGGCACACCCATGACCTTTTCGTCTCGCTCATGGCTGCTGCAGCAGCGACCAAGACCATCAAAGTGGGAAGCGGAATCTGCCTAGTGATTGAGCGCGATCCGATCGTGCTCGCCAAGGAAGTCGCTTCCATCGATCAATTTTCTAATGGACGGCTGATTTTCGGCATTGGCGGTGGCTGGAATGCTGAAGAGATGGAGCACCACGGAACTCCATTCAACCGTCGCTGGAAGGTATTGCGAGAACGCATCGAGGCTATGAAGGCAATCTGGAGCCAGGAAGCGGCCGAGTATCACGGAGAGTTCGTCAATTTCGACCCGATCTGGTGCTACCCAAAACCGGTGCAGAAACCGCACCCGCCAATTCTGCTCGGGACACTCTCTTCGAAAGGTCTCAATCGGGTTGTGCGGTACTGTGACGGTTGGATTCCTGTTGGGGTAATGCTCAAGGACCTGCCAGCGACTATTCGTGACCTGCATGCCCACGCCGAACGAGGGGGTCGTCAGCCATCAGAGGTACCGGTCTCAATCTTTGGCGCCCCGGGTAAAGAAGACAGCTTGCGTCAGTATCAAGAACTTGGGATCGAGCGAGCCGTCTTCGGATTGCCGTCTGAAAATAGGGACAAGATATTGCCGCTGCTGGATAAATACGCCGCTCTGATTCCGAAGTTTGCCTAGCAGCACCTGCACTTATCCGTCTTCTCCCCTTCTTCATGTAGAGGCGTATGCCCATGCGCCTCTACTGCTGCACGGTAAACTCGACCACAAAGCCATCCGCGAGTTCTTGGCCGCCGCCGATGTAATCGCCGTTCACGTCACAGGCAATCAGCCGATTGCCAATGAAACGTAAGCCGAGAGGCATGGCAAACCCTTGCGCGAAGGTGTGGAGCTTGGCTTCTTTGTCCACACGGTAAATTCGCCCATTGCGCGGCAAAGCCTTGTCCTTAGGGACGGGCATGGGCATGGCTCCACCAATATCGGCAACAAATAGGTCGCCCGCATAGGGACCAAAGCTTGGCGGTGCATACGCGAGACCAGTCGGCGCTTGCAAGCCCTCGACCAAAAATTCGGGTAGCACTTTGCCATCTGGCGTGACTTGCGTCACTGTCGCGAATCCCTCGACCTGGCGACGTGGGGAGAAGTTGCCATTAGCGGTGGTTACCAACATGCGGTCGTCACCGTTTATCTTCATGAATGTCAAACAGACCGGTTGCCGCGGGCGGGCCGTATCCATAACGACAAATGGCCGCGCCTGGCCGTCTGAGGTAATCTGATAGATCGCATTATTGAGCATCGTCACGCCGAACAACCGGCCAGCGAATGCTGTGTGATCCGGACCAAAGAGCAGATCAACCCCAGCGCCGCTGATCCCCTCGTTGCGTGATCCGGCCGCTGGAAGCTCAGTAAAGCGGTGTGCCTCCCACGTCTGCGGATCAACTCTCAAAATGATGTGGTTCGCGGTTGCTCCAGCCCAGCCCTTTTTGGCTTGGGCGAGGACAAAAATCTGGTTCGTATAAGGAGCGAAACTCTGCGGCGCACGATCGATTCCAGTGGGCGGGGGAATCTTCCCCACTGGTACGAGTGGCGTCACCGTTCCACTAGGCTGGACACGATAGAGGCCACCACCACCCTCCCCTTCTTCACCACCGTCGTCGTTTAGCCAAATGTCGTTTCCTTCACCAGCAATAGGAAAGAGCGGATCATATAATGTACCAGGCGAAACCAAAACACGTGCGGTATACCCGGGAGCCACAGAAATTTGCGGGGCTGCCAGATACGCAGCAGCAATCGGGTCGGAGCGCTCTGCCATATTCACCTCCTACCTCTGAGGCATCGAAGGACTCAGGGTGACAGAAACGGAAAAAGAATCTTTTTTGGATCCTTCAGCTTTCAGAGTCACTATACTCCACAGCCCCCAGAGCCCCACTCCGCAAACGAGAGGTAGCCACAGCCAAGCAAATTCCTCAAGCCACATAGACTCTCCCTTTCTCTATATTTGCAAGAAAGTAAACGGATAAGGAGTGCAGTGAATGCCAGCTTCTTCCTAGCTCGTCTGCGCGCCGTAGAAGACGAACTCCACCTCACCAATTCTCACCGCCATTCCATCTTTGAGCAGATTCTCAACGATAGGCCGGCCATTCACGTAAGTGCCATTCTTGCTCTGCAAATCAAACAGCACATAGCCGGGCTTGAGTTTCTTCACCCGCGCGTGGGTACGCGAGATCGACGCGTGTGGAATGATCGTGTCGCACTCTTCACCCCGGCCAATCAGAATTTCGTCGCGGGTCAAAGCAATCTCGCGTGGGACCTCATCGATCGGGCTTTGTCGCACGAGGCGTGCGTAGGGTGCCGGCTTCTGAGGTGCGACAGGAGTCGGTGTCTGCGGCACCGTGCTTGAAGAAGACAGCCCAGGCATCGAACTTAAACGACTGAGCAGCTCAGCAGGCAGTTCATTCAGACGCACCCGTGCGAGTAACAACAGGCCAGCACCAGCCAGAAGTGGCACCACAACGTTCCACCAGCCATAGGACACCACACTTGCTGTTGGTGGGACGCCAGGCGTCGTGCTGGGAGCAACCATGCGCGCACCGCCAACGCCACGGACCTGATAGGCAATCCGCGCTTCACCTTCGCCTTGGTTATAAGCCACTTTGAGAGCAACTTCCCGCTTCGTGCCATCTTCGACCGGTCGCGGACTCACGTAGGTCAGAAAATACTGCGAGGCCAAGGAGCGCCCAATTTCGCCGATCAATTCAGGAAATCGCCGACCTTCGCTGAGGATATTATAGTGACGGCCACCGGTTTCCTTAGCGACCTTATGCAGGTCTGGCGCGGTAAACGGCGCTGGCGCAATAGCAAAGACATTGAGATTCGCTTTCTTGAGTTCGGCCAGCACCGCATCAACAGTCTGCTGAGTCACTTCGCGTCCGTAGGTCTTCTCTGACCCGTCGCCCCGTGAATGGTTTGGTGCGTCAGTAATTAAGATCACCACTGCTTGAGCCTCAGGCCGGAAGGGGAAACGGCTGGCTACAACCAATGCATCAAGCGAATCTTCAGGGATGTCTCCCCCCCCGCTCGCCTGCAATGCGCCCACCCAACTCTTGAATTCACTAGAGCTACGCGTGAAGACAGTCTCATCTCGGACGACATAATCCTCAAACGTCACCAGACCAAGCCGATAGTCGCGGTTTGCTTTCTTCAGCCGCTCAGCAAAGTCAATCGCCGCTTCTTTGAGGCCGTCAATAAACGGCTGCATACTTTCCGTGACATCAAAGACCACCACAATGTCTACCGGTCTACCCTGTTCTTCGCCGCGGAAGTC
>CAZAYE010000412.1:0-4384 GCA_964489255.1 uncultured Enterobacteriaceae bacterium | reverse complement strand
CCCATGAATGGCGGGTTACCAAGGATAACATCGAAACCGCTAGCGGCGAAGACTTCGGGGAAGGTCAGCGGCCAGTGGAAAAACCGGCGTTCGTGGGCGGCTTGCAACACAAACCCAACCCGGCGCGCATCAGCAAGGCGGCCGTTGGATAACGCCGTGCGTAGGGTTTCGGTCGTGAGTGGGCCACCAGCGGTGTTCGGGTAGGATTGAAAGAACGCGGCGGTCCAGACATCGCACGCAAGCTGGAGCCGCTCGAACTCCGGACTCTGCTCGGTACGAAGGTAGGCCTCGGCCTTGGCGCGCACCTGCTCGATGGTGTCCTCGGGCAAGTCATCGAGGGCGCGCAGGCGCTCGGCAATCTGCTTGAGCTGTTCTGTAAACGGCGCGTGAAACAGTGCGGCATTGAACTCGCTGGTGTTGCGTTTCTTCGCCTCGCGGGCGGCGGTCTTATCGTCGCCCGCCACGGGTTTGAATGCAGCGTCCGGGATGCCGTGTTCCAACACTTCGAGGTCGAAAACGCCGATAAGGGAATCGCCACAGCGGATACGGTGGTCGAGGAAGGTGAGCGGCTTGCCCTCCGCGTGGCTTTCGAGCCACAGTGCCACACGGCAAAGTTCGACGGCTAGCAGGTTCTTGTCCACACCGTAAATACAGTGGGAGATCACGTCGCGGACTGCCTCGCGTACACGCTCGGGGGCGGGCTCATCTTCACCGGTGCGTACGCGTGCGAGTTCCTTACCCAACCGCCGCGCCGCCGCAAGCAGAAAGTGGCCCGAGCCGCAGGCAATGTCACACACCTTCAACGACAGAATGGCACGTTCCTTCTGCTCGCGCGTTGTCGCGGCATGGATTCGCTCGTCGAGCACTGGTTCAAGCGCGTGTTGGATGAGTGGAGCGACCAGCTCCGGCGGCGTGTAGTGCGAGCCGGTTGAGCGACGTTCGCGGCCTTCCAGCACGAGTTCGAAAGTCGGGGCGTTCCACGGCGGAGCGAGGTGTGGGTGAAACTCAAGTAGACTCTCGTACACTGAGCCAAGCTCTTCGACATCCAGCGCCGCGTAGTTCACACGGCGCGGAGGGCTTCCCAGTCTTTCCTGATACCAGGTGAGAGACCAGAATGCGTCGAGTAGGTCACGGTTGGTGATGATGAAAGTATCGAGCCCCTGCGGGGCAAAGAGTTCGCCATTCAACGGCGCGATCTTGAGAAACACAGCAAGTTTTTCGTTGCTCAGTACCTTCCATAGCACGCGGAGCGACTGCCAGAGGTCATCGTCTTCGGTGAGGGCGGCGCGGTTCTCAAGCAACCGCCGCAACCGAGCGATGTTGTAATGCTCGCCATAGATAGGATCAGGACTCAACAACCCGCGATCTTCGGAGACCAGCAAAAAGAGAAAACGATAGACGAGGCGTAGAAGCTGACGGTAGAGGTCCTCGGCGCTGAGGCGCTCATTATCTGTGCAAGTCGGTGAGACACGGCGGCGCAGCTCCTCGTTGGCTGGGTGTCGCAAGAAACCGTTGGCGAGCTTCTTGATACATTCCTCGACCCCGTCACGGAGGTGCTCCCGTACACGGCCGCCTTGCTCGACGGAGCGGTCATAGTATTTCTCTAGCAGGCAGTCGCCGGCATCGATCATGCCGTGGGGAAGCCGTGTGCGATGCAGCAGGCGGTAGAGCGCGGCGAAGTCCTGGAAACGGCTTTCCTCCAAGATGGCCGCGAGGTCGAACTCGACGTAGGCTTGGCGGCGGACAAAGGTAGAATCGCGCAAAAGCGTAGGGTCAGGCCGTTGGTGACGATACCCCAAAGGCGCTCAGTGCGGTTCAGGTATTCCTGTACGAGTGAGTGCGGCGCCAAGCGTGGACGGCCTGAGGCAGCGGCTCGACCCAATTCCTGCCGGGCGCCGACGATGTGTACTGGTGGTGTGTCTTCGGATTCCTCAGCGCGGTGCGAGATAGCGAAGGTCAGACCGTCCACCTCAAAAGCGCGCGAGTTGTAGCGCGGCTCGTACCCGAGCAGACCGAGGAAAGGAATCGCCCAGGCATCTCGCGTGACACTGGTAGCAAGATCTTCGGCGGATAGGCGTTGAAGCCGGTGCTGAAATACTTGCCACAGCGCGCGGGTATCGGCAAAGACAGCAGCGATCTCGTCGGTGAGGTTACGCTTGCCATCGAGGTTAAAGTCGGCCGGCTTTTGCCCAGGAAGCTCTGCAGCTAAGAGCTGGTCCAGCGCGTCAGGTCCGAGCAGGCCGCCTTCGATGCGAATCGCGGGGAACGTCGCCATGATCAGACCATCGGCTGTAGCACGAGAATCCCTAGTAAATCTGGCGGGAGTTGCGGCGTAACAGTGAGTTCGCGGACTCGAAGCGAGACAGCCTGACGCACCCGTTTGTGGCTTTTTTCAAGTTCGGTGGCGCGCTCTTTGATCCGCTCGTGCAAGGCGGATTCGAGCGTCGGCCACGCCTTGAGAGCGGTGGCGACGAGCTCGCGCTTCTCATTCATTGGTACGTTGGCGTCCGGCTTGGCCTCAGTGAGGAGGTGCAGCGCCTCGTCATCAGCCAGCCACTGGCGCGCGCCGCGTTTATCTCCATCGATGAATGCTGCTACAAGCACCTCGTCGGAGAGCAGCAGCACACGTGCAGGTTGATGAAGTAGGTAGCGCACGCGCAGCAACGAGACCGTAGTCAGCCGCGACACCGCACGGGTGCGGATCACACCACAACGGGAGGCAGAGGCTTGGCCATGTTTGATCAACGCTTCTTCCATAAGAAAACGGGCGAGCGTGGCCACAAAGCGGTGATTGCGCCCGAGATACTCTGCCCCCTCCGGCGTGGGTGACTTGAAGCTGATGCGCCACTGTCCGCCTTCTATCGCAGGCAAGACATAGGTGATCGCAGTGGGCAGCGTGGCCGTGGCCCCGGGACCGACTGCGACACGGTAGACATCAGGACGCTTGTCGCGGGTGATAGCCAACCCCAGGCGCTGTGCAGCACTAAGCACGAATTCCCGCACGGCGTCGGGATCCCCTAGCACGGCATCAGTGGCTTCCAATTCCTTACGGACCTCCTCGGGCTTCAAGGCACGCTGAGCGAAGCGGGTGCGGTTGATACGCTCCCGTTCGGCGTCTCGCTCCCAGCGGGCGTAGAGAGAGGTAACCTGGGGGGCTTCAAAGCCTAGGTCGAGCTGAATTTGATCTGTGCTGGTCTTACGTCCGCGCAAGAACAAGGCGTTGAGCACCGCTTCCGTCACGCTTTCGCTTTCGTCCGGCACAGGAACGTGCGTCCCCAGAGTGCGATGAATCTCTCGGGCTTTGTTAAGCAGTACATCGAGCACGACACCATCTACCGCGCTGTCGGGGCTGAAGTAACGAATCGCCTTGACCAATAGAGCGGTCTGGCCGTAGCGATCTACCCGGCCCTCGCGTTGTTCGAGGCGGTTTGGATTCCAGGGCAGGTCGTAGTGGAGGATGGCAGTAAAGGCATGCTGCAGGTTGACGCCCTCACTCAGGCAGTCGGTAGAGACGAGTACGCGGCAGGTTTCATTGGCAAGCTCTGCGACCTTGGCGCGGCGCTCCTCATCATCCACGTGACCTGTAATCGAGACTATGCGCACATTTGGGAACTTGTCCCGTAGCACCTTTCGTAGCCCTTCAGCCACATAATTGGCCGTTGCGATGTAGCGGCACCAGACGATGGGATGAAATCCTTCGCGTAACAGAGTGGCGACGATTTGGGCACAGTGGGTGAGTTTGGTGTCATCCGGAGAATTCAGCAACGATGTGGCGAGGCGTCCGAGTCCGCGCAGACGGCGCTGATCCGCTTCCGCTAGTGTGGCTTCAGCAGCCTCCACGGGCGGTGTAGGCTGATCGTCGTCGGTTCGGTCTTCATCGGATTCAAAAACAAACGAGCGAAAATCCGGCTCGTCCTCGCTGGATGCCAGTGCATCGTGGCGGGTTTCCAGCGCAGCCACCGCGGCAGCGGGGCTGGACATCACACAGCGCAAAAGAGCCAGTGCACCCCAGTAACGAACCCGCTGTTGGCGTTTGTTCAACTTCTCTCCCGAGCGCACAATCTCCGAATAAAACTCATAGGTCTTGGTAAAAAGTTCCTGGTAGGCGCGGGAGAGGCGGTAGATCTCGTCGGACGATTCCCGTTTCGGGAAGCAGTGCTCTCCTTCCCAGTCGTGTTCGATGTCCCGGCGGGTACGCTGGACGAAATGCCGGGCCAATTCGATGCGCTGGGGCTCCGTGAGGACGGCAGTGTCCCAATAGCCGAACTGGGGCCGGAGTAACGCCAGCAGCGAACGGAAGGCACTTTCGATGCCGCTATGCGGCGTGGCGGTTAGTAGAATCAGGTGCCGATCCTCCATCGCTGCAATCGCGCTGACAAGCTCG
>CAZAYE010000411.1:0-4385 GCA_964489255.1 uncultured Enterobacteriaceae bacterium | reverse complement strand
GGCCGCGGTTAGCACCGGTAACGCCAGCAACAGCAGGACGGCAGTGACAAACAAGGACCAGATGACCAGCGGCAGCCGGAACCACGTCATACCCGGCGCCCGCATATTGATGACCGTGGTAATGTAGTTGATCGCGCCCATTAACGAGGAGACGCCGAGGATGAGGAGGCTGATGATCCAGAGGTTGATTCCCCAGTCCACCCCAGTGTACTGAGCCTGGGCTGAGAGGGTGGCGTACATCGTCCAACCACCGGACGCCGCCCCGCCAGGAACAAAGAAGCTATAGAGAATCAAAATGTTGGCCGGCACCGCGGTCCAGAAGGAGAGCATGTTCAAAGTGGGAAAGGCCATGTCGGCGGCGCCGATCATGAGTGGGATCAGGAAGTTGCCAAAGCAACCGATCATGAACGGCATGACGACGAAGAAGATCATCAGGGTCGCGTGCATGGTGAACAACGAGTTGTAGAAGGCGGGGTCCATGTTCGCGCCGAATAGAGCGTGTTCGGGGTCGGCGTACATATACGGCTCGGGGATCCAGCTGGTAAAAGGAACTGCGGTCTCGGGCCAGGCTAGCTCCCAGCGCATCATCATGGCCATCAGCCCACCGAAGACCAGCATGACCAGGCTCATGAAGAGGAACTGCCTGCCAATCATCTTATGGTCAGTAGAAAAGATGTATGTGCGTATGAACCCCAGTTCTTCGTGATGGACTTCGTGAGCGGCGTGGGGCGCCACTGCTCCTGTTTCAGCCATTGGTCACCTCTCCTCGGGAGTTTGTTGAGCCCGATGTTACGAATGCGCCTCGGCCCCTGGGCCTTGAACTGAAGCAGCCTGAGGCCATTGCTCGTTGACCCATTTCTGGTAATCTTCGGGGCTTAGCACGTACAGCCAACCCTTCATCCCAGAGTGCCCGAACCCACACAGCTCGGCGCAGGGGATTTCGTATTTCCCTGGCTTGTTCGCCTGAAACCAAGCGTTGACTTCCCGGCCAGGCACCGCGTCTTGCTTAAAGCGCAGGTGTGGGAGGAAGAGGCTGTGGATCACATCCTTGGCCTTCAGAATGACCCGGATGGGTTTGCCGACCGGTACATGGATATCGTTGTCGAGCTGCTTGTCGTCAGCCGTGTTGAATTGCCCGTCCGGGCCGGGGTAGAGGACTTCCCAGTTGAACTGCTTGCCGGTTACCTGGATCACCATATCAGTGGGTGGGGCCGAGACCTTGATCTCGTCCCATTTGGCTTTGCTGGCAAACCCCAGGCCGATGAAAACGAGGGCCGGAATCACAGTCCAGACGATTTCTAGGGTGGTATTGCCATGAGTGTACGTGGCTTGGCGGCCTTCCCGATGGCGATACATGAAGAGGAAAATCACCATCAGGGCCGTCACTAAGATAAAGGCTGCCGCGGTGATATAGTAGATGAAGTAAAAGAGCGAGTCGATGCCCGCTCCGTAAGGCGAAACGTCCTCCGGAAGCCATCTAAGCATGAGAATTCCTTATCCTTCTTCCACCAAAATCGCCCCCCTTTATACCGCAAAACCGGACCACCGCAAGGGGAGGGTCCAAGAGCTTACCCTTGTTATTGACAACCCTCTGAGCACTCGTTAACTTCCCAAAAGTATGGAACAAAGCGGTCTTGATCAATTTATCGAAATTATGCTCAAGCCCGACAACATTCCCATTGTTGGGCTGATGATTCTCGTATTTTTCTTCACCTGGCTCGCGTTCCGTGAGGCGCGCAAGAATGATCAACTGATCGAAGAGGGACGCGCAGATGAGATCCTGAAGGAGATGCAGAAATAGGGAGGAATGCTGGATGCCTTTTACCATTGTCGCGGAAAATTGCACCGGTTGCAGCGCTTGTGAAAAGCGTTGCCCAACCAAGGCGATTAGCGGCGAACCGAAAAAGTCCTACTTTATCGAGCCTACCTTGTGCATTGACTGTGGAGCGTGCGGAGTGATTTGCCCAGACGAGGCAATTCTCGATACTTTTGGCAATATCACCCATGTGCTCAAACGGGCCGAGCGGCCTATTGCCATTGTTCACCCCGATAACTGTAACGGGTGTGGGGTATGTGTCGATGTGTGTCCGTTCGACTGCATCTATCCCTCTCCGAACAATGGGCCGCAGTACCTAGGCAAGGTCGAAGTCGATGAGAAGACCTGTGTAGGCTGTAAACTGTGCGAGGAAGTATGCGGCTGGGAGGGAATCTTCATTATGCCGGGTGAGGAGAAGGAAGCATTCCTGACGTCTCTGGGATACGAATCTGAAGCTGCGGCGTGAACAATCAGCAATCTGCGTTCATCGGTAGAGAAACCTGAATCGGTGAATCGGGGAGTCAAAAACACTATCTCCGATTCCCCCCGTCACCGTTTCTCCGGTTCATCCTCCCTCGGTTCTCCCTGTCGCCGTTTCTCCGTTTCACTTCACCGTCAGGTTCTCCCTCTCTCCGTTTCTGTCTGTTACGCTAAACGATCTTATTGAGCGGGTATTCGATAATGCCGACCGCGCCGTTCTTGATCAGACGAGGAATGAGTTCGCGCACCACGTCTTCACTGATGATGCTCTCGACGGCGAACCACTCTGTCTTATAGAGCGGCGAGACGGTTGGGGCGGTTAAGCTGGGAAGCATGCTAACGATGCGGTCGAGGTGTTCCTTGGGCACGTTCATTTTGATGCCAACCTTAGCTTCGGCAGTAAGGGCACCGTTCAGTAAAAGAGCGATCTGTTCGATCTTTTCGCGTTTTCCAGGCTGTTGCCAAGCAGTGCGATTAGCAACGAGCTGGGGGTTGGAGGTGAACAGCTCACACACAATCTTGAGGCCATGAGCACGAATAGTTGAGCCAGATTCAGTGACCTCGACAATTGCATCTACTAATCCTTCCGCGGCTTTTGCTTCGGTTGCGCCCCAGGAGAACTCTACCTCGACCTTGATCTTGCGCTCAGCAAAATAACGACCCGTGTATTGGACGAGCTCGGTTGCAATCCGCTTTCCTTGCAAGTCCTCAAGGGTACGGATTGGCGAGTCATGCGGTGCAGCCAGGACCCAACGGGTGGGTTGGAAACTCGCCTTAGAATAGACGAGGTCGGCAACCACTTCTACGTCCGAGTCATTTTCCATGATCCAATCTTTACCTGTCAGACCGGCGTCTAGCGTTCCAGACTCAACATAACGCGCCATCTCCTGCGCGCGCACAAGCATGCAACGAATAGAGGGATCGTCAATGCTCGGAAAGTAGCTGCGCGAACTGGTGGTGATCTTCCAGCCGGCCTTTTTGAACAGCGCGATCGTCGCAGTTTCGAGGCTCCCTTTGGGAATGCCGAGTTTGAGAATATTCATTTAGTGACTCTTGCCGTACACAGCGTCTGGATCAAAAACACGCTCACCGACTATCTGCCATTCGCCCTGCAGCGTGTATTGTCTGAAAAAGCAATTGCGATACCCTTCGTGACAGGCGGCACCACCGTGCTGATGCACCTTAAGCAAGATAGTATCGGTGTCGCAATCGACGTAGATTGCCTTCACGTCTTGTGTATGGCCGGACGTTTCACCTTTCAGCCACAGGCGGTCACGCGAGCGACTGTAGTAGTGTACTTTGCCGGTGCCCAAGGTTTTCTCCCAAGCCTCCTGGTTCATATAGGCTAACATCAGCACCTCGCCGGTCTCGTGATCCTGCACGATCACTGGCACGATGCCATCACCCTTCACAAAATCAATCGTGACCATGCCGGTTTCCTAACATGGAGAGCGTATTCAAACAAGCCTAAGGCAAGTCTAAGACAGGTCTAAGGCAAGTCCAAAGCAGGTCACGGGCAAATCTGAGGTGAGCCTGGACTTGTTTGCGACTGGTCTGCGACTTGCCCGTGACTGGTCTGCGACCTGTTTGTTTTATTGCCCTTGTATTTGCCGTTCGAGCCGCTCGATGTGCTGCTGTAACAGGGAGTCACGCTTGCGTAAGGTCTCGACCGCTTCTGGCGTGAGGCCGGCAACTGCCTTGGGATCGCAGGGAGGAACGTACCGCACTTCCGGCAGGGCTGGTCGCGGGAGTGCTGGGGCGACCGTCCCCAATGAGCATCCCGAGAGCAGCAACACCAACACCAGCAGCCCCGCTTTCATGTTCCCCCCAAACCCACTTTCAGCCTGCCTAGTGCAAATGCAGGATACCTTTTGAGGAATCGCGTGTTTTCTCCCCCTCCAGAGGGAGAGAGAACTTCTTTTCCCCCAAGCGGTTTCCTGAGCATGCCTAGCATAGTCGTTCCTGTCGGACTCTGCTACATACCAGGCTATTGAGTGGATGGTCCTCGTGGCTTCGATAGAGTTTGTCCCGAGCTTGTCGAAGCCGGTGGTAAGTTTATCGAACCAGGTGGACGTGGTGTCTTTCCGTG
>CAZAYE010000410.1:0-4388 GCA_964489255.1 uncultured Enterobacteriaceae bacterium | reverse complement strand
TGAGGAGACACTGACCTCTTCCAGCTTGCTGGGCTCGTGGTGCAGTGGAGACAGTCCTCTCAAAGCAAACGCGGGCGCAAGGGGAACGCGCACAGGTTTGTTCCCTTCGCCATCACCAATCGAAATGTTCTTTAGGCTTCGCTCCCATCAACTCCTCTCTCCCCCCCCAACATGCAGGAGAGGGAGGAAGACCCGGGAATGCCTTACACCTTCAGCCGCCAAGTACTGCCAGATGGAACAATGTACCCTGCTGTTGGCGTAGCAAAGTGCGCGGCCAGAATCAGCTTCCCAGTATCACAATTACGGTCCAAAAATGCGCGACGGGTTGCAGCGGATTGCTTCGGGTCAGTACAAAAGCCGCTGCTCCATTGCGGCTCAGCGAATTGCACAGGATGGTGCATCATGTCGCCAGTCATAATGGCCTCTTTCCCACTATCCTTCACGTGTACACAGACATGACCTGGTGTATGTCCAGGAGTTGGTTCGAGCCATATTTGGTCATCGATCGCGTGATCCCCCTCAACTAACACCGCTTTCTTTGCCTCGACGATTGGCAGAACACTGTCGGCAATCGCGCCATCGCCAGCCTCCCGGCCGGCCTCGTATTCGCCCTGCCAAAACTCCCATTCTTTCCTGGCAAAGAGATACTTGGCGTTGGGGAACGTCGGCACCCATTTCCCCTCCACCAGATGCGTATTCCACCCGACATGGTCCACATGCAAATGCGTGCACAACACGTAATCGACCTGCTCAGGCTTCACTCCCAGCGCCGCAAGGTTCTGGAGATAGGGACCTTGCATGCGACTCCAGTCTGGGAACAAGCTCCGCTCCTTATCGTTCCCCACACAGGTATCCACCAAGATGGTATGATGCTTGGTGCGGATCACATAGGTGTGAATGCTCATGATAAACATGCCGTCTGGCGCAAGAAAATGCGGCGTGAGCCAGTGCTTGTGCGACTCGATGACCTCTGCTTGGGACTCAGGCAGAAGTTGTTGTGGCTGCAGAAACGGTCCCTCCATCTCCACGACCCGTGCGATCGAGATGTTGCCGACTGCGAGGTTTTTCATACCGTCCTCCTGGTTTTGAGTATTTACGGCGGCTAGCAGAGTCCGCATTCTATCCGATCACCACAGAATCTCCAACCGTTGTTGACTCAAGGTTGTAAACCAGAACAATCTGCTTGTAACGCTGTGATGAAACAAGGAGGAGTCGTATGGCGAAGTCTGTCACCGGGGGATCGAAGAGAGAACAAGTGCGGTCCACCTTGTTCCTGGGTGTTTTCCTGCTGAGTTGGGTTGGGTTCTCACTGGCCGCGGCAGACGAAGCTGCTATCCGTGCCCGCTTCCTTCCCTATGCTCAAGGAGCACCTCGTATCCCTGGACTCGAACCCGGAGTGACGCTCGCATTGTCCAACGCCCAACTCGCGAGAGAAGTGCTTCCAGAAGAGGTGCTGCGCCTTGTGGCCTCGGGAGATCTTTCGTTGTCTCTCCAAGAAACTACGAACCTGCCGCCACGTTCCTCGTATCTCGACGCCACCGTCCAATTCTCTCAGGGAGTCGTGCTGGATGGCGGGAAGTTAGAGAACTATCGAGCGGGAGTGCCTTTCCCTCTACTGGATGCGGCTGATCCACGAGCTGGGGAGAAGCTTGCTTGGAACCTGCGCTATCGTGACCTCGGTGAAACATTTGAGCTGCGAATAACCCCCCGTGACGTTAACCCCTCAGGCGGAGTCGAACATAGCAACCGCGGTCTCATGCGCACCCGTTTTGGCATGTACCGTGCTAACCCTGCAGATAATGATCCCCAATGGCAGGAACAGGGCATTCTGCTGAAAAATTCGTTCGAACTCCTGGCGCCCTCCGATCAAGAGGGAATGATGAACATGCGCATTTTTTATGATGATGATAATCGGGCGGCTGAACAGTGGCGCTATTCACCGCAAAACCGTCGTTCCCGCAAGGATCACGTCAATTTCATCTCACCGATCGGCGGTTATTACGAAATGTTGCAGGAGGAGCAGCCGCCGTTCTTCTTTCAGGGATATATCCGTGACTATGAGTGGGCCTTTCGCGGCGCGCGGCTCGTGTTGGTACCTGGATTTCTCAACACCACTGAACTTCAGTATGGCGGGAAGAACGAATGGTATCCACAGATACCTTGGGAATTGCGGTACGTATTGGTGCTGGAATGCACTCCCCGTGGACCCCATCCGTTTGGCAAACGGGTATTTTTCCTTGACCAGCAAACCTCCACCCCTTTGTTGGTTCTTACCTATGGTCCGCATGGCGCATTCGTTCGTCTCGGCGTATTCGCGCACGCCCGTCCAACTGCCCATCCTGGCAGCAATGGTGTTCACCTTCCTCTGCTGGTTGGCGGGGCATGGATTAACTATGCCAAGAATCGCGCCACACTCTTCTCTGCGGGAGATTCAATGACCTTCAACGTCCCACTTCCCGCGCAGCGCTTCGAGTTAATGGAGATTTTGCGGCGGGGGAAGTGAGACAAGTGACAGATTACTTTAGAGACGTTCATGCGACACGGGAGGGAGAAGGTCCGAACAGGGACGATTTACACCACCCTCCCATACGCGGCCTTTCCTCTGGGTGTCATATTTGTTCGTAGGAGAGCCTAGATATGGCGAATATCGATTCCACTCCAGAATTCGTTTCCAAAGTCTACCAGAAGATGGAGCGCAATCTTGAGAGAGTCCGCAGGCGGAGGGGGAAACCATTAACCCTGGTCGACAAAATCCTGCTTGCACACCTGGACGACCCGGAACATCAAGAGCTGATTCCGGGCGAGAGCTATCTCTATGTGCGCCCCGACCGAGTGATCCTCCAAGACGTTCTCGGTCAGACCGCCATGCTCCAGTTCATGCAGACACGGCGCCACAAGGTCGCTATACCCACTACGATTCATTGTGACCATCTGATACAGGCCAGAGCTGAGGGAGAGTCTGACCTGCGAGCATCTCTCGAAGAAAACCGGGAGGTCTACGATTTCCTGAAGACCGCAGCCGCCAAGTATGGTGTGGGGTTCTGGGCACCAGGCGCGGGGATCATTCACCAGGTCAACCTGGAACACTACGCCTTCCCTGGGGCGGTCATCATCGGCACCGACTCCCATACTCCCAATGCTGGTGGCTTGGGGGCCTGCGCTGTTGGCGTTGGTGGCGCTGACGCGGTCGAGGCGATGGCAGGACTGCCCTGGGAAATCCTCTACCCGAAGCACATCGGCGTGCGTCTGACCGGCGAGTTGAGCGGCTGGGCTGCCCCAAAGGATGTCATCCTCTATCTCGCTGCCGTGCTCACTGTCTCAGGAGGCACTAACGCCATCATTGAGTATTTCGGGCCGGGTGCGCGCTCGATTAGCTGCACAGGGAAGGCGACCATCACGAATATGGGGGCAGAGCTCGGCGCCACGACCTCCATCTTCGCCTATGATGAGCGCATGGCGAGATACCTAAAGGCTACTGGACGTGAGGCGTTGGCGAAGCTGGCCGACACCTACCAGCACCTCCTGAGGCCCGATGAGGATGTTGAGGAGCATGCAGAGCGATACTTTGACCGCATCGTCGAGATCAACTTGTCAGAGCTCGGGCCTTACGTAGTAGGGCCACACTCTCCTGACCGCGCTCGTTCCCTCTCGCAGCTGGCCAACGAGGTCAAGGAGGGCAAGGGGGAGTTCATCGACGACATTTCCACGGCGCTGCTCGGTAGCTGCACGAACTCGTCATATGAGGACATGACCCGGGCCGCCGATGTGGCAGTGCAGGCCAAGGCACACGGCGTCAAGGCGGCTGTCCCCTTGATGGTGACGCCAGGCTCGGAGCAGATACGCGCCACGATTGAGCGAGACGGTCAGATGCAATCCCTCAAGGACATCGGCGCGACGGTGCTGGCGAACGCCTGTGGTCCATGCATCGGTCAGTGGCAGCGGGCCAAGGAGATGGGAGGCGTTCCTAATACCATCGTGACCTCCTACAACCGCAACTTCCCGCGACGTAACGATGGTCAGCCAACCACCATGAACTTCATCACCAGCCCTGAGATCACGGTCGCGTTGGCGCTGGCTGGCAAGCTGTCGTTTAACCCCCTCGCAGACACTTTGACTGGGGCAGACGGCCAGCCCTTTAAGCTGGAACCTCCCAAGCCTGCGCCTGAGGTGCCGGCGAAAAACTTCGCGACAGGGTATGCGTTGTATTTCGAGCCACCGGACGACGGCAGCACCATCGCTCTGAGGGTTGACCCCAACAGCGAGAGACTGCAGCTGATGGAGCCGTGGCCCCCCTGGGATGGTCACGACTTCCTGAACATGCCAGTGCTGCTGAAGGCCAAGGGAAAGACGACCACTGATGCGATCTCTCCGGCTGGCCCCTGGCTCCG
>CAZAYE010000409.1:0-4388 GCA_964489255.1 uncultured Enterobacteriaceae bacterium | reverse complement strand
TGAAGTGCGACCTTTTTTCTTTGGTACGGATACCAGCCTTGGTCTCAAGTTTGCCTGGTCTGGGACAACTGCGCAGTTTCCAGACACAGTGCGACTAGGCTTCAACCGTAAGGAGTTTGCCTGGGCTCCAGTCTTTGGGACAGACACTACTAATTGCCTGATTCCAGGGACTCAGCAGAATGGCAGCTATGCCGTTTGGATGCCGTCCTTCCTGGCTGTTCTTGACAATGACGTCGAGGTGGGATCGCCGTCGGAGACAGGCGTCAAGTGGCTTCAATACTTTGCTACAGGCGATGCTGCCACGGCGATGGCAAACCACAATGAAATTCGCCAAGTCATGCTCAAGCGTATACTTCCGACGGTATACCAAGGAACATATGCGCAGGACGACCCAGAGGTTATTTGTCTCCAAGATTGGCTCGATGCTGGCGGCAACCGAGACCAGCAAAAGGCTCGTGCTCAAGAGCTCCAGAAGTGGTGGAAAGATGAGAAGCAACTCGGTGGCTTTGGCACGGCTCTCATCAAAACCAAGGAATTCAAAGAACAGCGAACAGCATTCATCCTGGAGAAGACTATTCCCTGCAATCCGTGAATCGGAGGAGGTATTTTATGTCAGATGTAACAGTAATCCGTGGTGTACCGGCGGATCGGGTAGGAAGAGAAGTGCAGCAACTGGTCGATAGTGGGGCCGCAAAGATCGAGTGCGAGAAGGAACCTGCCGGTACGTGGACCATCCGGGCGTCCTAAGATTAAGGGAGGAAAAGCAATGCTGATCTTAAAAGAAGGCTCATCCGGCCTTGAGGTCAAGAAGCTGCAGGAGAAACTCAAAGCGTTAGGCTTTGATCCTGGCCTTATAGATGGGGACTTTGGTCCTGCTACAGAGGCCGCAGTAATAGCTTTTCAGAAAAGCAAAGGCCTGTTAGCTGATGGTATTGTCGGGCCGCGTACGCAAGGGGCTCTCGAACTGACGACAGATACGCAGCTGCCCTCTGTGATTCCAGGGGTAACCGTTGGGATTGTCTCCAAAATGTTTCCATTTACGCCCTTGGGCAATATCAAAACTCACCTCCCTCCTGTCGTGAACGCTCTGGTCGCTGATGAGTTGGGAGACAAACCTATGGTGCTCATGGCGCTGGCGACAATCCGCGCTGAGACCGAAGGTTTTGTCCCCCTCAGCGAAGGCAAATCGAGGTTCAACACCTCACCGAGCGGGCACCCTTTTGACCTGTATGACAATCGTAGAGATTTAGGGAATCAGGGCCGTCCGGATGGGGAACGGTTCAAGGGCCGTGGCTTTATACAGTTGACCGGCCGTTTCAACTATCAGAAGCATGGCGCAGCGATTGGGCTGGGCACTCAACTCATTGACAATCCGGATTTAGCCAATGATCCACACATCGCCGCAAGACTGCTAGCCAGCTTCCTGAAAGACAAGGAGCGAGCCATCAAAGAAGCGTTACTAGAGAACGACCTCAGACTGGCCCGAAGATTGGTGAACGGCGGCAGCCATGGCTTGGATCGATTTGTAGAAGCGTTCACGATAGGCAATCGCCTCATTGTATAAGCTGTTAAGGCAGACATCCTTGAGCTGAATATCGCGTCGAAGCGGGGCGCCAAGGTCAGTCTCGGAAACAAATACGTCGAGATCGTAATGCCCGCTCTCAATCATTGACTTGACGAGCGATCTCTCGCCGCTGATCCTCGGTCTCTTGGGCTTACTGGGGTTGTCCGCTGGGTTCATCATCTTCGCAGCCATCCGAGAGTACCTCTCGCAGAAAACCGAACTTCTGGCGAAGGAGACGCCGGCTTCTGAGGACCATCGAGACGCAGCGTAACAGTGCCGCCAGGTGATTCGTCTCGTGGGAGGAGAAACGGCAAGGGGGCTGGGCAGTGGTTGGCTGCAGCCTAGACCCCTCCGCTGAACATATCTTCTCTTCGAGAATGGCATTGTGTTATTCGATTTAGAGCGCCTAACAAAACTGCCTACGCTCTGCCTTTGTCATTCTGAGCGAAGCGAAGAATCTCATCGTTTCGGTAAAAACGAGACCCTTCGCTGCGCTCAGGGTGACAGGAAGGCGGTTTCGTTAGGAGTTCTTATTCGTTTTTGCTAAAAGCTAAGAGCTAACAGCCTCTTTAGAACTTAACTTGTGGCACTTGCTGGGCCTCTTTCGGCGCTTCGAAATACTGCTCCGGCTCGAAGCCAAACCAGCCGGCCAGTGTGACAGCGGGAAAGCTCTTGATGTAGGTGTTGTACGTCTGAACGGCTTCGTTGTAACGCCGCCGTTCAGTGGCAATACGATTTTCTGTGCCCGCCAGCTCGTCGGAGAGACGAGCGAACTGCCTATCCGCTTTCAGTTCTGGATATCGCTCTGAAAGCGCCAACAACCGAGACAACGCCGACGATACTTCGTTGGCCGCCCCGATCTGATCACCGCGCGTGCCGGCCCCGATCAGTTTTGCCCGGGCATTGGCGACGCTTGCAAAAACTTCCCTTTCATGCACGGCGTACCCTTTGGTGACCTCAACTAAGTTTGGAATGAGATCATTGCGCCGCTGGAGTTGGTTCTCCACCTGGGCCCAGGCGGACTGGATCTGCTCCTTGAGTGAGACCATGGTGTTGTAGCCGCAACCGCTGAGGCTGAATGCCCACAGGCCCAAAAGGGCGATAAGGAGGGGATTTTTCTGCCGACTGGCTCGCTTGAGATGGAGGTTCCTCATCTTCGCTGTCTGCCGTTGTGGTTTCCTTGCGCATGGGTTTTCTGATACTGGCGGTAATCATAGCCGGTGGCCATGGCCAGGAGAAGACGGTCCATGCCGCCAGGACGCTCGCGGCGCAATACTCGCAGACGCTCGAAGAACTCGCGGAAATCCTTATTGACTCGGACTCCATTTGCCATGGGACGTAAAAAGAAGTCCTTTAGTCTGGTGACGGTGAAGCGGAAAGCCGAGAACCGTAACTCGTTGGGAAAGGCATCCCACTCCGGGAGGGAGAGGGTGCGGACACTCTGGTAACCACGGAGGAGCGCATTGAACCGTTCAATCACATACCCTTTATCGACGTAGCACAGCGCATTCACGGCGGTGGCCAGATCGTAGATAAACTTGCCGTGGCACGCAGCTTCGAAGTCGAGAACGCCCACCACCTTGCCTGCGCGAAAGAGCAAATTGTCGGCAAAGAGGTCGCCATGGATCACGCCCTTGGGGAGTTTGTCTTCCTGATACTGGTGTTGGTGAGCAATTTCGTCATCCAGAGTATGGATCACCTGTTTAAAATACCCGGGCACGCGCTTTTTCACACTCTCGTATAGCGCGACGATGCGCTCGAAGCTGAAACGATTCTCGACCTCCTCCCTGTAAGTCTGACCTATCACGTGCAGCGAGGCGAGGATCTGACCAACTTGCTCCAAATGGGCAGTCGTCAACTCAGCTTCGGAGAAGGCTCGACCAGAAAGGCGCGGGTAGACTGAGAGCACCTTACCAGCGTAGTCATGGAAGTAATGTCCTTGCCGGTCGGCGAGAGGTTGAGGGCAGGGAAAGCGGTGTTCACGCAGAAAGAGGAGCAGGTCCAACTCGCGCTGCGCCTCAGGTCTTCCCTTCACTTCGTCGATCTTCAGAAAGAATTTGCCCTTGCTGGTTTCTAACAGATAGTGTGTATTCACAGACCCGGCAGGAACACCTGTGGCTTTGGCGAGCTTCCCCAGGCCGTGGCAGGCAGCCACACCCTTTAACGTTCCTCGGCCGAGAACTGTGTAAACCGCCATAAGCCTGTCTTGCTCTCCCTTCGTCGCGTCCGCAGGCGGGAGTACGCGCATAAATGCGAGGACCGTACCTTACCGCTCCGATCAGGGTATTGTCAAGTATAATTTGAGTGAACGCCCATTCAGAAAGCGAACAGAACAAGGGATTGCCGTCCCTGAATCTCCATTCAGGGTAGTATAGAGGGGTAGTCGTGTGACAGGAAATGGGGGGCCTAGGGCCGAGAGGGTGGAAACTTGTGCAGTGTAGCCGCAACCGTTTCCAGGAGAAGAGCCAGATCGACCCCTGCGTAGTCAGGAGGGAAATTCCTTAAGGTCTGGCTGCCGCGCTCAAGCAGTTTGCGAGCACCGTTGTATTGCGCGAGCGAGAGTTTGTGACAGCCAGCGGCAATCTGGACGAGCCCTTGGTAGAAACGTTTCTCCTCGCCGACAACTTCGTTCCACGCCTCCTCCCAGAGTTCGTGCGCCTCGAAGAAGTGACCACGGTTGAACTCTTCTATACCTTTCTCAAACCAGTCCACAACAAGTCTCGGGCCAGTCAAGGCAAGTCTAAAGCAAGTCTCGAGCCAGTCTCAAACAAGTCTCAGACTAGTCAAAGACAAGTCGCAAATCAATCAGAAACCAGCCACAGAT
>CAZAYE010000408.1:1049-4393 GCA_964489255.1 uncultured Enterobacteriaceae bacterium | reverse complement strand
CCCCGGATGCCTCCGGCGTCGTCATGGAGGTGGGAGGGTCCGACTACACGATTGCGTGGAACGAGTTTGGGACGATCAACAGCGTCCAATTGCACTACTCGACCACCGGCGGCCTCGCCGGGGGCGGGACCTATCCCAGCGGGAATTTGATCCTCCTGACACGCACGACTGGTGACATTGTCAGTGGCCAAATCCAGAGCTTAGCGCTCACAGCTGTGGTCATCTTCGTCCTCATGGCAGCCATGTTTTTGTCTGCCCGGGTTGGACTCGTCGCCATGGTCCCGAATGTCTTTCCGCTCTTTGTGTTCTTCGGTCTCATGGGCGTGTCGGGAGCTGAACTCAACTTTGCCACCAATATTATCGCCTCTATTGCTCTGGGAGTTGCCGTGGATGATACCATCCACATTATGACGCGCCTCGGCGCCGCTGTGCGCACGACCTCTGACCAAGAACAGGCCTTGCTGCAAACTCTTTCTACAGTAGGCAAACCCGCGCTCTATGCCTCTGTGATTCTCTTCTTGGGGTTCATCACTCTCTGTTTCTCTACCTTCGTCCCTATCCGGGAGTTTGGCTTTCTGTCTGCCACGACCATCCTGGTTGGGTTAGTCGGGGAGATTGCCTTATTACCTGCTCTGCTGGCCACCACCCCGATTATCACGCTGTGGGATCTCCTGTATGTCAAGCTGGGAAAGGACCCTCACAAGACGATCAGCATCTTTATGAACCTTCGTCCTTCCCAGGCTAAAATCGTAGCACTCATGGGGGAACTCAAGTCCTTCCCCCGTGGGCAAGCCATTATCCGTCGCGGCGAGGAGCACAACGAGATGTTCGTGATGATTAGCGGTAGAGCGGAAGTGCGAGTAAACTCGGCGGGCCAGCCCCAGTCGGTGTGGGAGTTACAGCGTGGGGATTTGTTTGGTGTCACCAGCCTGGTGCGCAGTGAGGAACGCGTGTCTGATGTCATTGCGCTTGAGGACGTAGAGGTCCTGGCTATGGATGAGCGCTTTCGCCGACGGATATGGCGTTACCCCCGCATTGCCGCACGCGTCTTTTTCAACATCTCCAGCTACCTCCTTGACCGTCTGCAGTACACCATGCAACGGACGCCGGAGGGCCAGGCAGATCAACGTTCTTAAGGAGAGTAGGGATTTTATGAAGTGTAGCAGAAGGATTTATGACTTGACGGCTACTGTCTTGGCATCTGAAGTCTTCCTGAGAACCTTCTTGCCCAAAACGCTGAGATTCTTCGCGGAGTTTATCCTGAGCGAAGCCGAAGCCTGTCCTGAGCGGAGTCGAAGGGGACTCAGAATGACAACAGGAGGCCAAGCAGTTTTGTTAGGCACTCTTATTCTCTTTATCAGTTCAGCAACCTGGGCCGAACCCAAACCCGGAGATCTATTGAACCAGGAGAACTGGCAGGAGGCAAAAGGCTTGCTTCCAGATCCTGTGCTTCATCGCTTTCAGGACGGGAGCTACCAGGCAAAGATCATTGCCCTGCCTGACACACTAGGGTGGGGCAGCAAATTCAGAGCTGTCTCGGAGGCGAACGCTGGCAAGTTTGCGATCAATGCCGCCGACTCGTTGATCGACAAGGCGACAGACACCTACCCGCCATTTCTCTACGGCTACCCTTTTCCGCAGATCGACTCCAAAGATCCGCAAGCTGCGGCGAAGGTCATCTACAACTTTTCGTACACGCTCATGCAGGCAGACGATGCCGACCATCTCAGCAACTTGTACTGGGTGGCACCCTCGGCTTTAGAACGTCACGTCGAGTTCAAGGGACAGCTCCTGTTTTATGGCTCCCGCTTCTCTGGTCCCATCGCCAACCCGGACGCGACCCTACGGAAGGGGATCATTGCCGGAGTGTCCCCCCAGGAAGTCTATGGGGTAGTGACGTTAGAATGGGTGTATCTTGACCCGGAGAGGTGGAACTCCCTGTGGTCATATGTCCCGGAACTCAGACGGGTGCGACTCGTTGCCGCGGCCAACGGCTCTGATAGTCTCTTCGGCATGGACCTTGCCCACGATGATCCTTACCTTTTCTCCGGCAAAGTGCAGTATTTCACCTGGAAACTGGTTGGTGTTCAGGAAGCACTTGTTCCTTACACGCTGCCCAACCCTAAGCTCCTGCGCCGTGCAGATAAGGGTTACGTGCTGGAGAACCATGATAATCCTCTTGTCATGGGGTGGGAAAAGGAGGGAATGGGAAAGGCCTGGTGGCCAACCAATTATAATCTCGTGAGGAGACCTGTCTGGGTGATAGAAGCCACCGCGAAGGATCCGCAGTACGCCTATGGTCGCCAGGTGCTGTGGATCGACAAAGAGCTGTACATTGCCTACTACAAAGAGACCTATGAGAGATCGGGTTTGCTCTGGCGTGTGCTCCTAAACTCTGTCTCGATAGCGCGGACTCCTGAAGGAGATCTTTCTCTGGCCCAGCCGGATTTTACTTTAGCCGTGGACGAACAGCACAACCATGCCACCGTGGAGCTGCCCTTCAAACAAGGGCAGCCGCTTGCCTTTGGGGTCGGTCTCTCAGACGACCTGTTTACTCAGGCGGAGCTGATGAAACGGGGGAAGTAAAAGAGGAAAGCTGGAATTCACGGTGTTCATTCCAGCCTACCAAGGAGGGGGGTTGAAAAATCGGAGGCTGGAATTCGTTTCACTCATTCCAGCTTCTTTCTAAAATCCCTCTAATTGCGCCAGCCGCTCGCGGTGGAAGGTCGCGTCACCGAAAGCAAACTCATTCCATTTGGCGCGCTTGAACCAGAAGTGTATGTCGTGCTCCCAGGTGAAGCCGATGCCACCGTGCATTTGCACGGCCCGGTTCGTTGTCCGAGAGTACACATCGGACAACCGTGCCTTGGCCAGAGATGCGGCGCGCGAGGCTTCGCGCGGAAGGGAATCAAAGGCGTGAGCTGCGTACCAGACCAGGGAGCGCGCGGGCTCAATCTCACTCGCCATTTCTGCCGCCATGTGTTTCAAAGCTTGAAACGACGCGATGGGTCGATTGAACTGCGTGCGCACCTTGGTGTACTCAACCGCCATTTCCAGCGCCTTCTGCGCACCGCCGAGACTGTCTGCCGCCAGTGCCACACAAGCCGCATCAATAAGGCGAGCCAGAATTTTCCAGCCCGCCCCCTCGCTGCCAACCAGGGCAGCTTTGGGAATGGTGACATTTTTAAATTCAACGTCGTACACTCTCCGGGTCTGATCGAATATTTCCAGCGGCGTGATGGTAACCCCAGGTGCCTCTCGCTCAACCAGGAGGAGGCTGATTCCTTCCTCGCCACGGCCACTGGTGCGTGTGGCCACAAGCATGGCGTCCACCACTGCAGCGA
>CAZAYE010000408.1:0-1039 GCA_964489255.1 uncultured Enterobacteriaceae bacterium | reverse complement strand
CCGGCAGCATCGAGCCGATCCTCAGCTTCGAGAAATGCCAGCGTACCGACAGCTTCGCCAGAAGCTAAGCGCGGTAGCCAGGTCTTCTTCTGCGCTGTCGTACCGCCTTGTATGAGCGCTAACGTGAACAGAACGGAGGAAAAGAGAAACGGACCAGGAACAACGGCTCGGCCCATCTCTTCCAGCAGCACCGCCATGTCGAGCATTGTGAGCCCTAGACCGCCGTGAGCCTCGGGCATCAACAGACCAGTCCACCCCTGTTCGGCCATCTTCCGATGGAGTTCACGCGAGAAGCCATCTTTGTCTTTATACATCTCGCGCACGAACGTCGGCGGGCATTCCTGGGTAAGGAACTCTCGCGCCGACCGTTGCAACATCTCTTGTTCTTCTGATACCCCAAAATCCATACCCTTCGCCCCCTAGTGCCCCTCCAGAAAGGGCAGCCACAGAGGGCTGCCCCTACAAGTTTTTTCTACTGGCTACTGAATGCTGACTACTGACTACTGTTTATGCGGACTTCGGCATCCCCAGGCCGCGCTCGCTGATGATGTTCTTCTGAATCTGCGACGTCCCCCCACCGATAATCAACCCCAAGGTGAACATGAACTCGTATGGCCACGTCCCGTTGTCTATGACATGTGCAGTCCCACGGTTAAGCGGGGCGTAGGAGCCCAGGATTTCCAGAGCCAGAGCACAGATGTCGTGATTGAGTTCCGTGCCGACCAGCTTATTGACCATTGCGCCCACGCCAGGCGAGCGGCCTTTGAGCACGTCAGTGAGCTGCCGGTACGAGTGATACTTCATCGCTTCGACACGAGCCAGCAGGTCGGCCAGCTTCTGGCGAATCAGCGGGTCCTCGGCCGCTGGCTTACCGTAACGCTGACGCGAACGCGCCAGGCGGATCAAGTTTTGCATCATCAGCTGGGTGCGGGTGGTCGAGCCCAGCATGTTGCGCTCGTGGAACAGCGTAGCGTTGGCCACCATCCAACCCTGGTTCAACTCGCCGACCAGGTTCGCTCGCGGCACGCGCACGTCTTCG
>CAZAYE010000407.1:0-4414 GCA_964489255.1 uncultured Enterobacteriaceae bacterium | reverse complement strand
CAAGGCAGAATCACCTGGCATTCATTGGTCTGCATAGTCTTCACTACAATATCGGCACAATCAAGCCGGCCACTGAAAGACGAAGTCAGATACCCCCCTCGCTTATACAGTGACGCTTGGACAAGGCGCATCACTTGTGCCGAGTTGCCAAACACCACGATCACATCGGGCGGGTCAAACGGGTGGTTTTTAAGGGGAGACGCGAAAAGCGCTGCGTAACGGCCTAATTCGAACTTGGGCACCGCGGCTTCGGTTCGGGCACCCGCCTCTAGACTTTCGGTGTACATGCCTTCGCAGGCATGGCCCTCCTGCAGATATTCAACATTGGGCTTGAAGCCCAGGGCCACCAACCCGAGCGGACAAGAGTGCTGGTCAGCCGAGAGACCGATTGACCAGCCATAGCGTCGCACGATGTTGATCGTCTGGCAGGTCGCGAACCGTGAGCCGAGGTCAGCTGGGGTGCGAGTTTTTGGCGGCAGCGGCTCCCCGGGTTTGAGCATTTTGATGCCAACCGGAAACGTCGCCGGCCGCACGTAATTTTCAATCATTTCCGTAATGGTTTTGACGTCCATTTTTCCTCCGGGGAGCATTCAGCAGTCAGCGTTCAGCCAAGACGATCAGTATCTTCATTTATCCGAGCTAAAAGCTAATGGCTAAAAGCTAATAGCTCTTTTAATACAACACCTGCCCATCCCGCAGCTTTTGTACCTCGGCTTCAGACAATCCCAGGATATCACGTAACACATAGTCAGTGTGTTGCCCGCGCAGTGGGGCGGCATGCTGAACTTCACAGGGAGTGCCCGACATTTGCCATGGGATACCGGCGTGGATACGCTTGCCGACTTCCGGATGTTCTTTTTGCACCAGGTACCCACGGGCGTTCAGATGCGCATTCGTCGCCAGGTCTTTGTTGCTCATCGACGGAAAAGCCGCCACTCCAGCTTTTTGCAGGATTTCCGTGACCTCCCAGCGGTCGCGCTCCTTCGTCCAGGCGGTAATCATCTCTTCCAGCAGATCTTCATTCGCCTTTCGGGCAGTGACATCGGCGAAGCGCTTGTCGGTCGCCAGTTCGGGTTTGCCCATTGCCTGGCAGAGCGCCTGCCACTCAGCGTCCGTGCCGCACACGATGGTGACCCATTTGTCAGCGTCGCCCTGGCACTTAAAACAGCCATGGGGTGCTATCCAGCGATCACGGTTTCCGTCTCGTTGGGGTTGCGTTTTGTTCATGGCATAGTCCATTAGCCCTTCCGGCATCAGGACCAACAACGCCTCCCACAGCGCGAGGTCCACATGGACACCTTTACCGGTACGGTGACGGTAAGCCAGAGCAGCCATCACGGCAAAAGCGCCAAAGACGCCAGCGTTCGGATCGCCATAAGAAATGCCAACTTCTGCTGGACCCAAACCACGGTACCCGCTTAAAGAAGAAATCCCAGCCAGCGGTACTGAAGCTGGACCATAGCCCATATATTGTCGCTCCGGCCCTGTCTGTCCGTAGCCACAAATGGAAACCATGATGATATCCGGCTTGACTTGCGTTAGGGTTTCGTAGCCTAAGCCCATACGATCGATCGCGCCCGCGGAAAACTTCTGCACCACAATGTCACTTTTGGCCACCAGTTTTTTGGCGACCTCCACTCCCTCCGGCCGGCCCAAGTCGAGTTGCAAGCTCTTCTTCCCCTGGTTGTATTGATTGAAATAACCGGCACGGTTGGGACCAGGGACGTCATCGGCAAATGACGGGATGGCCCGGCTGACGCAGGTCCGTTTCTGGCTTTCGAGGCGGATCACCTCCGCTCCCAGGTGCGCGAGTTGCAGCGTACAGTACGGCCCCGCCCAAGCCCAAGTAAAGTCGGTGACGCGAATGCCTTCTAGTGGTAAGCGTGGCATAGAGACTCTCCCTCTTTCGATTGCAGAGTGTGGATTGTTGATTGCGGAATAGAGACTAGTCGATTGTAAAAAATCCGCGTTCCGCATTCCGCAATTAGATCACCTCTTGTTGCTGTAAATGCTGCAGCTCCGCCTGCGCGACTCCCAACCGACCGTACACTTCAGCGTTGTGTTGGCCCAGTAGCGGCGCGGGCCGGTGGATCGCCCAGCCGGCCTCGGACACCTTGAACGGTGCACCAGGATAGGTCAGGGTCCCAGCCACCTGATGACTCATTTGGGTGAAAAACTCACGCGCTTTGAGGTGAGCCGAGGCGAACAAGTCGGCCATCGTATTGACTGGAGCGAAACAAATACGCCGCTCTTGGCCAGCTTTGTACAGATCTGCCACTTTCCAGTTTGCCGCCCATTCTTGTAAAAGCGGGAACAACGCATCGTAGTTTTGGCCTCTCGCGACACGATCCTTGAAGATTTCCAGCGACGCCCATTCCGGGTTGTCCATCAGTTCGACCAACCTTTGCCACTGGTCTTCTTCAACATTGATGACGAAGATCTTGCCGTCCTGACAATCAAGCATACACCAGGGGAAGATCGACCGCCGTCCCAAACGAGAGGTCTCTCGTCCGCCGTAGGTGTAGTGCATAAAATTCATCTCCAGGATCGCGGCGAGGCATTCCTGGATTGAGACATCAACATGCTGCCCCTCACCAGTGAGGCACTTATGGTAATAAGCTCCGAGGGTTGCCACTGCCGCGTGCACTCCGCCTTGAAAGTCGGCCTGATGCCCCAAAGCCTTGAGAGGCGGTAACTCGGGGTAATCCGACGCTCCAGGGCTAATGAACGCCCAGCCTCCGGCGTTGGTCCCAGTGAGTTCGTAAGCGTTGTAGTCTCGGTACGGTCCCGTGCAACCGAAGTAAGAAATGGTGGTCATAATCAATCCAGGGTTCACCTGGCGCAACCGCTCGAAGTCTAACCCAAGACTCACCATGTCCTTCGGATGGTAATTGTGGATCAAGATAGCGGCCTGCTGACAAAGGCTCTGCAAAAGAGCGCGGCCCCGAGGCTCACGAAGATTCAGAGTCACCCCAAGTTTATTAGCATTCAGATAGAGGAAAAGGCCGCTCCTCTCGGGGTGTGGGGTGTCACCAGGAAACGGTCCTCGTTTTCGGGAGAGGTCTCCTGTGGGTTCTTCAACTTTGATGACTTCCGCCCCCAAATCAGCCAGGAGTTTGCCGAGATACGGGGCTGAGACCAGGTTGCCACACTCAACGACTTTAAGACCGCTGAGCAGTTGTTCTGCCATAACCCTTCTCCATCACTTAATGACGATAGGATTCACTGGGGAGCCCGCGCCACCGACCACCTTAAGTGGCGCGCCAACAAACAGAAACGTGTACTGTCCGTCTTTGGCGCAGTCGTCGGCCAAATCGGCCAGCCAGTCAATTTCGTTGAACACCACGCCGAGATTACGCAACAGCGCCGCATGTAATGGGACCAACGTTTCGCTCTCTGGATGGACGGTCTGCTCCGAAGCAACGGTATCACTGCCCAACGAGGGGATTTCCATGTCATGGAACCACTTGACCAACTCGGGACTGTAGCTCAGCCCTGGCTCGCTCATTTGTTTATTGGGAAAGAAGGCCTCTGCTCCCTCCTCGTAGAAACGCCTGAGCCAGCCGGTGTGGATCAACAAGATATCATGCTTCTCAATTGGCGACTTCTGCGCCTCGGCCGTCTTCAGCAAGTCATCCAGTGAAATTCCTTGGTTGGCTTGGAGATGTTTCACTCCCTTGTAGCGCGCGACATCCAGCAGGATACCTCGGCCCACCACCCCATGCTCGGCAATCCGCTCGATACTGCACTTTTTCAAGCCGCCGATGGTGGTTTTGGCATCGTACCCGTTGTACAACTGGTCGTCGTACCACACATGGCCAAGCGCATCGTACTGCGTAGTCCCTTGTAGGAACATAAAGATCACATCATCTGAATACTCAAGGCCGCCAGGGAATGCCTGCGCATGGCCATTCATGTAAGAGCCCTTGTCCATAGCCATCGTACGAGTCGGCTGGCCGCGACCGGGATAAATCGGGTCCCCACCTGGCCGGGCCACTGGCACTCCCAGGGCGAAGACCTTCCCTTGCTTAACGGCGCGAACGCCCCGCAGTACCTCGGCGCTAGTGAGAAAGTTCAACGCGCCAATCTCGTCGTTAGCGCCCCAGCGCCCCCAATTCTTGGGAGCATCTTTCAAAAGTTCAGTAAATGGTTTCACAGCCACGGCGGTTTTGCCTCCTTTGCTTGTCGTGTTCGTCTCACAGCATCTCAGACTACCTGCTTCAGGAGCGCCACACTCTGAATATCCCTGGCGTGTAGCACTTGTGGCGATCCTGAGCAAGCTAAGAACGCCCAACAAAACGAGGAATAGGGTCCAGAAAGGAGGGTTCTAGGTGCCCGCCTCTGCGGGCACGCCAGGGGTTTTGTCATTCCCGCGCAAGCGGGAATCCAGTTTTTGCGCGGTTTTGTTAGTGGC
>CAZAYE010000406.1:0-4435 GCA_964489255.1 uncultured Enterobacteriaceae bacterium | reverse complement strand
TAGGGTTTGAAACGAGAGCCGGTAGGCATAAATGCTCAACGTCTCAGTGGTGTTCGCCGGTCCGCCGCCCGTGAGTACGTATACAATGTCAAACACCCGTAACGCATCGAGCGTGCGGAACAACAAAGTGATACCTAACATCGGCGCGAGCAACGGGAGGGTGATATACCAAAATGCCTTCACCGATCCGGCCCCATCGACCCGTGCGGCCCGGTACAGGTCAGAGGGGATTGTCTGTAAGCCGGCCAGGATGAGAAGCGCAGCGAAGGGAGTTGTCTTCCAAACATCGGCAAGGATCGCCGCGTGCAGAGCAAGCAGTGGGTGACCGAGCCAATTGAGTCCCGTGGTGGAGAAACCGCTTTGTATGAGCACGAAGTTCAGAACCCCGAACTGGGGGTTATAGATCCATTCCCACATACGCGCCGCTACGACGGTAGGGATAAACCAGGGGGTCAATACTAAGGCCCGGACCAACCCGCGTGCGGGAAAAATTTGGTGGAGGACAAGCGCAGCGGCGAGTCCGAGGATCACTTCTAGAGAGACTGAGACTCCGGTGAAGTAGAGAGTGTTGATCAGACTGCGCCAAAACCGTTGGTCGTGCCACAACTCAATATAGTGAGAGAGACCGACAAAACGGGAGATGTCAAAGATCGGGAGTTCGTCACGGAGGCTCAGCCAAAAGGTCGAGGCGAGCGGGTACACTGCGACGACCGCCATTAATCCGAGCGCCGGCAGGACGAAGAGAAACGGTCGCTCAGTCGGCCGTGTCCTGTCCATCAGGTTCCTCCGGCAAGTCCAGTGCCAGAATCCGCTGCATCTGCCGCTCGGCGTCCTGCAGGGCGATTGCTGCAGGCTTGATGCCGGCGATTGCCGCACTCAACTCTCCCTGCAAGATCTGGGAGAGCATTAAGTAAAAAGGCGTCACTGGTCGTGGCTGGGCTGACCGCAGCAGCGGCAAGAACAGCGTGAGCGAAGGATCTTCCTGCTGGGCGCGAGGATCGGTATAGACTGAGAGCCGCGTGGGCTTCAGCCCGCCGGCGACAGCGAGGCTGCGCTGCGCCTCCACGCTGGTGAGAAAGGAGACCAATTCCCAGGCGAGGTCGGGATGTCTAGAGAAACGGTTGATGCCCAGATGCCAACCCCCCAGGGTTGGTACTCCTGGATGCGCGGGACTGCCGGGCAGCGCCGTGATCCCTACGCGCCCGCGGACGAGCGATCCTTCCGCATTGAGCAGGGCCCAGGCGTAGGGCCAGTTGCGCATGAAGAGCGCTTCTCCCCTGGCAAAGACGTGTCGCGTGATTTCCTCATCAGCTGTGGTCATCCAGGGTGGGGAGATCCGCTCTGGCATGATCAAGGCGCGTAAGGTCTCAACGCCAGCTACCGTAGTAGGATGAGTAAGCATGAATTGCCTCTGTTCGTCGAACACCTCACCTCCATACGCGCGGATGAACTCCAACGCGACACACACGAGTCCTTCATATTGCTTGCCCTGCCAGACAAAGCCCGTGAGTCGGGGGTTGTCTTCTTGCTGCAGGATCAGTTGCGCCGTATGGATCAATTCAGCGAACGTTCGTGGGGGAGTCAAGCCATGCTTATCGAGCAAGTCTTTCCGGTAATATAGGACCCCGGCATCAAGGAACCAGGGAACGGCGTAGATATGCTCCTCGTGGGTAACAGCCTGCAGCGGACCGGGGAGGAAGTCTGCGAGCCCCTGTGGTCCGAGATACGGAGTCAGCTCACGTAACCAGCCGGCACGGCGGAACTCGGGCACCCAGATCACATCCAGGGCGAAGACATCGAAATCCGTCGCTTCGGCTTCGAGATTCGTGGCATAGAACAGATGCTGTTCATCTGAAGAGGCCGGAAGAATCTCTTCCTGCACGTGCACCCCTGGATGGGACCGTTGGAATTGCTCGAGCAGCGCGCGCAAAGGCTCCTCACGGCTCAAAAGGTTTGGGTGCTTAAAGACTAGTGTGGGGAGTTCTTCGGGTTGTCTGTCCCTACAGCCAAGAGAACACGCAAGCATGAGACTCCACAGCCATACGCAGAAGAAACGGGAACAGGATGATCGTAGCGGTCGGGTGGAGGAGTGCGCGGGCGTTCTCTTGTGCTTGTGTTGCCAGTACCAGCTGCGATTGGTCGAAGCCATAGACGACACATCACTCGGTCATCTGAGAATACTAGGATGGGGAAAGAGGTAACAGGAAGTGTGAAAAAGAATGAGCAGAGCGAAACAGCCTGGCACTCCGTCCATGTAAAGGGGAGGAACGGCCGCGCCTCTGTCATTCCCGCGACAGCGGGAATCCAGCGGACAGGACGGGGAGGACTGGCTGCCCGCCTGTGCGAGCATGACGTTCTGAGATGTATCAGAATCCATGATGAGAAGGGGGTTGCTTACCGATGGGTAGCCCACCAGAAACCTACGGTAATCGTGGCAAGAATCGCCAACCCGATACCTGCCGCGATGATTTCCATGTTGGTCATCGTTCCTCCTTGAGTTGTCCAATCAGGACCTTAATGCGTTGGCGCTACCGCAACAGGTCCCCCATGAGTCCCACTGTAGCCAGTAACCCACCGATTGCCAACACCAACCGCAAAGTAGTCAGCTCACCCAACAGCAACCCAAAGGAACCGCCTCCCACAGCCAACACTGCCAGGGCTGTCAGCTTCAACCACTCGACCTCAAACTTGATCTGTTCTTTGAGCTGTTCAACGTCCCTCTCAGCCATGTTCACTACCTTTCCCCTCTGGGAGCAAGCTCTCTGCTGCTGGTCCATCCCTTATTCGAGTTTGGGCGGAAGCAATAGCGAAAAAACGGTCAGTTTGTTGCTCTTCACATTTTCCGGATTCATCTGAATTGAGGAAGATTATTCGTGGAAACTCCTTGAATCCGTTTAAAGAGTTTATCGATGGTATTCGCAACCACTGGCTGATGCACCTGGTAGCGATAGGAGTGGGAATCATCGCCTACAATATTGCGGTGGCGAGCAGCGACTGCTTGACGGTCCGATTAGCCCGGACAAACTGATCATTGTCGCCAAAGAATTGCCTTCTATCCCGCTTGGGCTTGCTGTCGTCGCTTCCCCGTTCACGCGGAGGCGTAATCAGTAAAAGTGGAAGAGGAGATGTGAAAGTCGCCCTCCAAGCTTCGTTTCTGCGTGGGTGCAGCGAGGCATGACCAGCCTACGGGCTTGCTCGGCTGGCGCAATCGCCATTATAGTTGCTGTGCTAGCGACTCTTATACAGAGAGGAGGAGTGTATGCGTGCGACGAATGCGAAGTTGGAAGAACGTGTCACCGCTCTGGAGCGTGAGGTGCGCAAAGTGAAGACCGACTTAAAAGCGGTCCGTATGATGCCACCACGGCCGTGGTGGGAGCGGCTTGCCGGAACGTTCAAGAACGATCCTCTCTTTGATGAGATCATTGAAGCTGGCCAAGTCTATCGCCGCTCCCTGACTCCTCGTGCTCGTTGATGCTTATTCTAGATACGGACCACCTCACCGCCATCCAGCGTCAAAGTGAGCCCGCCTATTCTTGTCTGCTTGCCCGGCTTAACCAAGCTTCGTCTACAGAAATCTGCACGACCATCGTGAACGTTGAAGAACAGATGCGCGGATGGTTGACTGTGATTAGTCGTGCACGTCGGGTCCAGCAAGAAGTTGCTGCCTATCGACGGCTGCACGCGCTGTTCTCTTTCTTCAGCAAGGTGCCGGTACTGGATTTCGATGAAGCGGCGGCTGAGCGGTTCACCCGCCTGCGGAGCGCACGCGTTCGCCTCGGCTCCATGGATCTCAAAATCGCCTCTATCGCACTGTCAAGGGAAGCTGTGTTGCTGTCCCGTAATCTCGCTGATTTTCGGCGAGTTCCTGGTCTTCAGGTTGAAGACTGGACGCAAGAACAGTAGGAGTGGTGGAACATTAGGCAGAATCTGCTCAGCTAATAGAGACGCTGATCTCTAAGAAGCGTAGCGAGAGGAGATACATGGACGAGGCGCGTTGGCCGGTAGGACGCTTTCCCCTCGTTCCTGGGGTGCAACCGCCCGGCTTTGCTCCGGTGACTGAAGCGGCACTGGTGGAAATTGTCCACCGCATCGTCGCGGCACTCCACCCAAAACAAATCATCCTCTTTGGCTCCTATGCCTATGGCACGCCGTCCCACGATAGCGATGTGGCTCTGCTTGTCATCATGGAAATAGAGCTTCAACCGGTGCTTTTGTCACGGCGGAAAGTTACCAGGGCAGGTTTGGCTACAGTATGCGAATTCTTGGGTTAGAAGCAGGGGTCAACGATAAGGCGCTCTCGCGGGCAATTGTTTTCCACGCCAGACGATCCGATCTCTGGAGTGCGGGGTGTTTTATGACTCGGCCTGAGGTGAATACAAGAATCATCGATCTGACAAAAAATGGGACTTTCGTTTACGTGCATTGGTCCCAGAAT
>CAZAYE010000405.1:0-4440 GCA_964489255.1 uncultured Enterobacteriaceae bacterium | reverse complement strand
TTGCTGTCTCCGCGCCTTTTTTAGCGCTTGCGACGACTATCGCCTCACCAACCTCAGCGGTACTTGCATTTGCAGTGTTCCAATTACTCACGACCTTAGGATTAGTCGCGTTCTGGAGCATTCCGGTAGAAATGAACGCCCGGCTGGCCGGCTCGATTGCCAGCATCATGAACTTCGGCGGCAACTTCGGCGGCTTCTTCAGCCCCATGGTTGCAGGTTTTCTGGTCAAGCAAACCGGCGAGTGGGCGTTGCCGTTCTATACCGCGGCGGTTGGGTGTCTCGTCGGGGCGATCGTGCTTGGGCTGTTCGTCCCAGTACGAGCGTTTGAGTTTGGACAGCAACCTGAGATTACGGAAGCAGTGCGGCTCAGACACTCGGCCGAGGCATGAATACGGTTTGTTTCAGGTGAAAGCACTTTATACTCTTTTGCTTTCAAAAGTCGGCATATTTTGGATGTCATTCTGAGCCGAAGGCGAAGAATCTCGAATAAAGACGAGACCCTTCGCTACGCTCAGGGTGACAGCGTAGTTGTCGTTATCATACCGGGTGGAATGCAAATCGATATCACAACCCCAAGGCACGCTTGATCTGAGTAACCATCGTCCCAGGTGTTTGGGCAATGTCGATGGTGGGCACGTTGTCTGGTTCTTCTAACGTACCGAACTGACTCTTTAGCAACTCCGCCGGCATGAAATGCCCCTGACGAGCGAGTAGTCGCTGGCAGACGAGGTTATAGTTTCCTTTCAAATAGACAAACCGGGCTTCTGGCTGGCCAGCGCTCAAGCGATCACGGTACGTTTGCTTGAGCGCAGAACATGTCAGGATAGCGGATTGACGGTCTCGAATAAGAGTGTCTATCAGGCAGCGCAGTGCCGTAAGCCAGGCATCGCGGTCGTCATCGGTTAAGGGAATTCCTTGCCGCATTTTGTCGATATTGGCCTGGGGATGAAAGTCATCCCCATCGTAGAATGGCCAGCCAAGATTCTGAGCGAGCAGGCGACCAAGCGTGGTTTTGCCTGAGCCAGAGACGCCCATGAGGATGATGATCATAGTTGTAGAAGTTCTACCGTGGCAAACTGGCCGCTGTCAACCAAACCAGCTCTGTGGTAAGGAGCGAGAATAAAGGAGGGGTTCTCTATGGCGATTCTCATTACCGGCGGTACGGGATTTCTCGGCCGGCATCTGACCCGACATCTGCTCCAAGCTGGAGAAAAAGATTTAGTCCTGCTTGACGCCGTTCCGAATATGGCGGCGATTGCCGACGTGGCCGCACAGGTGAAGGTGGTGCAGGGCGATGTGATGGAAGTGACCGCGCTGATCGACACGATCAAGAAGTACAACATCGAGGGCATCATTCATCTGGCCTATTTCCTTGGCACGGGCGGAATGCGCAACCCCCTGCCTTCGATCAATGTCAATTGCATTGGTACCACCAATATCTTCGAGACTGCCCGACTCACTGGTATCACCCGTGTAGTCTATATGAGCTCCGTCGCTGTGTTCCCGATGCGCGCGACCCTCAGTGGACCCGAGTTGAGCGAAGATGATCCACCGGCACCGGAGAGTGTGTATGGCGCCTGTAAACTATTCAATGAACACATTGCCAACTATTACGCTCAGGCCTATGGGCTTGATCCTATCGGTATCCGGCCAACTTCGGTGTTTGGCATGGGCCGCGGGCAGCGTCGCGGCGCCGACTCTGATCACTTCATGGTTTTGCCTGAGCTCGCTCTGTTGGGGCAGCCAGTGACGATGCCGCCTGATGAGCAGGTGTCAGACTGGATGTATGTGCGTGATGCCGCTGAGGTCTTTCTTCGCGCCTACCAGGCCAAGGATCTCACACATCGCATCTTCAACATGAGTGGCACCAGCCGGAAGACTGGTGAGCTCACTGCCTACCTGCGCGAGATTCTGCCACAGGCGAAGATCTCAGTCAGTGATAAACCCTTCGTCATGACCTCGCTGCTCAAGACCGAGCGGTTGCGGACCGAACTTGGCTTCACACCGAAATACACGGTGGAGGAAGGCATTCTGGCATATCTGAACGACGTGAGGAGAAGGGAGGGGATGCCGTTGGAACCGCGGTAAAGAGCCTAAGGAGCCGGAGAAACGGAGAGGGGGAGAATCGGGGATATAGTTTTCTCGCTCGCCGAGTCCCCGTTTCTCCGTTTCGCCGATTCCTGCCTTTATACTGATCGCGAGGGGCGTTATGGATTTCGGTGTCAGTTTCCAATCGCATATTCTCAAGAGCTGGAAGCATGCGGTGCTCGCTGAGCAGATGGGGTTCACCAACGCCTGGTTTGTGGACACGCAGATGCTGGCTTCAGACGTCTATGCGTGCCTCACCTTGGCAGCGGAACACACGCAGACGATTTGCTTGGGTACAGCGGTAGCGGTTGCCGGCACCCGCATTGCGCCGGTGATTGCGCACTCGATTGCGACGGTCAACCAGCTCGCTCCGGGTCGGGTCATCTTAGGCATTGGCACTGGACACACGGCTTGGCGAGCGATGGGCTTGCCTCCTGTACGTCTCGAGACCTTCCGTCACACTATCGAGGTGTGCCGAGGATTGCTCCGCGGAGAAGAACTCGAATACCGAGAACGAGGCCGACAGAGCCGTATCCGTTTCTTCGATCTCGAGCATGGCTACATCAACGTCCGCGATCCCGTGCCGATCTATGTCGCGGCTTCGCACCCGCGGGCCTTAACCTTAGCCGGGGAACTGGGCGATGGGCTGATAACAATCAGCATTCTGTCCCCAGACCTGCTCAGGACGACACTTGCCTCCATCGCTTCGGCGAGAAAACGACTGGCAGATTTCCCGGTGGTGACTATCGGCGTTTCGTGTGTGCTGCACCCTGGTGAAGGACTTGACAGCCCGCGGGTGCTGGCACGGGTGGGACCACGTATCGCGGTCGCCCTCCACTACGCCTACGAGATCGTCAGGCAAGGGAGGAGCGCGCCGCCGTATCTGCAAGCCTTTTTGACTCCCGCTTACTGCGCGTATCTCGAGCAGCGCTGGTCCGAGATTCACGCGACCCACTCCCGCTTTCTTCATCCTGGAGAAGAGGAGTTCATCACCCCTGAAGCAATTCGAGCGATGAGTCTCACCAGCACTCGCAAAGAAATTATCGATCGCCTCAAGCGGCTAGAGACCGCCGGCTTAACCCAGTTCGTGATCTCGCCGCCATGGGGATATGTCGAGGAAAGTATCGTGGAATTTGCCCGCGAGATTATTGCCCATTATTGAGGGGCTTCTCAAATATTTGCGTGGCACAGCCGAGCCGGCCGTGCCACCAATTCCGGCATGTATAAAATTGTGGTGGCACCGGCCGCTGGCCTGTGCTGTGCAACACTACTGACCGTACTTTCCGCTCAAATCTCGAACAGTCGGGTGACTCATTAAGGCCCTAATTTTTGGATCGTTCAACAGCGTGCCGATGTCCCCCGCCTCAATCGCCCGCATAGTATCAGCATCGTCTAAGATGCTTTGGACTAATGGGTCACCCTGAAGGGAAAGAATCTTCTCCATAGCGGCTGGGTCCTGCTGGAACACCTGCTGCAGGTCTTCTGTTGATGGGGCCGGCGCTGGGGTAGTCTCTGTTGGCGAGGTGAAGGTCTCTTCTGGTTCTGTCTCCATCCGAGTTTTCGCAGTCGGCTCTTCTTCTGAAGATCGGATAGCTTTGATCCGGTGTTCTGGAATCTCGATTTCTCCGAGGGCCTCTGACCGCACTCGGTAGACCCCGTTGCTCATGGACACAATCTCCGCCCGAATGGTGCTCCCGTCGGTCAGCTCAAGCTCACGGAGGGTTTCCCCATAAGCCGACAGGGAGGAACAGAACATGGCAAGCAGAACCAGGATCTTTGGGAATCTCATCCGTCATGCCTCTCCGTATATGTTCGGGAGCAGGGACTATTTCTTAAAAAGGATACCCAAGCGGTTTTATGACAGCCACTTTTCCCATCCCCGATCAGTCGTATAGCCAGGAGTGAGCACGGGACGGGAGGTCGCCGGCTCTGTCGTCACGAGAGCAACTCCTGCGCCCAGAAGCAGTGCCACAGTGCACGCCAGGAAAGCCCAGAAGTAATTTCCGGTTTGGTCATAAAGGGCTCCGACTACCACTGGCCCCACGGCGCCTCCTAGGCTGGCTGCTACTGTACCCAGCGCGCCAGCAATCGCGCCAAAGGCACGCAGGCCAAAATCGTGGCTGATCGTCAGAGGCCAGAGGACCACGAGCCCGCCGAACCCCAAACCAAAGAGCAGGACAAAAGGTGTAACCGCCCAAAAGCCCAAGAAATCCAAGCACAGCAGGAACCCAATGCCTACTGCTTGCACCACCAGGCAAAGCGCTAAGATAGGGTGTAGATGGCGAGCGTGCTCGCTCACCCAGCCGATCACAAACCGCCCACCCATACTCATACCCAAAGAAAGTCCAGCAA
>CAZAYE010000404.1:0-4452 GCA_964489255.1 uncultured Enterobacteriaceae bacterium | reverse complement strand
CTACACGCGTAAGATCGTCGGCAGCGTCAGATGTGTATAAGAGACAGGAACATACGACCGGCAGGTGGTTGTGGTGCGGTGGTAACTGCCTTCTCATGGATACCGGTTTCATCGATGACCGCCGAGGCTTGCTGCAACACCTCTTCAGGGAGATGCCAGGGATCTCGCAACCCCTTAAGAGCTTGCATATTAACGAGCAACCTGGGAGGGATCATTTCCTCGACTGGGAGTGTGGCAGGAGCGGTCCCTTGGAGAACGCGTCCAGCAAGGAGACCGACCATTCTGCCGACCTCATGATAATTGGCGCCGAGATCGAAAAGCGCCCCGCGCTGGGCGTATCCCGGCAGGCTGGTAAACACGGGAATGCCACCCCTACGCGCAGCGGCCAGGACTGACTCTATAGCGGTACTGACCGCGACATCGCCTCCTACCCACAGAACTTGCGCACCTCTGGAGACGAGAGAACTCGCAGCTTCAAAAACACCTGCAGAATTCTCGACATTGGCCTCCAGCAACGTAATCCCTAACTCTTTAGCGATCTCTCGGGCTTTCAGGGTTTGCGCTTCAGAATTGGCTTCTGCCGGATTCCACACTTCGCCGACGGTCTTTAAGTCTGGGAAAAGCTTTTTGACGAGACGAAAGGTTTCGGCGACCGGCTGCATCGTCCCGATCCCTACTAAGTGTCTGGGGTGATCCAGTGGATCTCCACGGCGAATACCCACGCCAGCGCCAAAGGGATCTGACACGAGCCCAAAGACATGGGGGGTTTTACCGTCCTTGTTAGCGTTCGCCACGGCTTGCAGGCTTAGAGTCGTGACTGTGATCACCAGGTCGAATTGGCCGGCAGTGATCTCTTTGGCAATGGCATTGGCAGTGCCGATATCCCCTTCAGCGTTATATCGTCTCAGGATGATGTTCTGACCATCTCGAAAGCCGCTTTCAGCTAGTCCGTCCAGGATGCCCTGGACACCTTCGTCGATGATGGACTGAGAAGCGTGCTGGAGCAGCGCGACCTGCGGAATCCGCCCAAGGCTACGCTGCCGCCGGTTCCAGTCGGACACCAACAACACGCTCGAGGTTAGCGCAATCAGAAAAACGCCCAACGAGAGGCGTTTAATAGTGAACCACACGTTTCGCTCGAATCTGATGGATGGTTGTTCTTGGCAATCGCTGGCAGGTTATAGCAGCGGTGCCTGAGCCTGTAAAGGTGAAAAGGTGAATGAGGCTGAGCAGGAGAAACTCGGGATGAACGGAAAGGAAGACTGTAATCAATTCGATTTTCATACGCCACGCACCTATTGGAAAACGGGTACGATATACGGACCATCTAGGAATTGCCGGGGCACCGCGACGTCAACACAACCATGATCTATACGCACGGGCGCCTGTTCGGGCGCAGGTGTACTTTCAGCACTTGCTGAAGGGGACTATAGTCACAGACCTGATCTTGACCGGATACGGGATCGCCCGGGATCGCAGTGTAAAAAATCTCAATCAATTTTTGCCTCCGGATCTGCGTCAGGCCATTGAAGCCGCGTTATCACTGCATGGACTATCTCCGACAAGCCTTACCAAAGCGCATCTTGGTCTCGCTCGTATCGTCCAACAGCAGGGCCGTATTATTGCCGACAAGCATGAGTACGCATATCCCGACCGACTCGAAGAAGCCGTGCTGAACTGCGTTTCGAACGAGTTAGCATTGCGTGGGTTGAATGAAGGGGTAGATAACGATTGACACACAGACCGAGCTCGTATCATGTAAACCTCGGAGAACCGGCGAACAAATGAACTACAATCGAGCCCTCGACCCGCTTGCCCAGCTTGGGATGTCCACCTTCTCAAAGAAAAAAGGGCACTCCGATTACACGAAACGGCGTGCGCCTTCGATAGCCCAGCCTTGAGGGGTGTATTTGAGAAGCGGCAGCCTGCCGTCATATTCGATCGTGTGGCACTTATGCAGAAAGTTCTTCATACATCCCGATTGACCTTGCGCCTATGCGATGAAGCAGACCTGGAGTTACTGCACTGCCACTGGACGAACCCAGAGGTGCGGCGTTACCTCTGGGACGGACGGCGCATCGAGAGGGAGACTGTCCGAGAGTTCGTCAATGCTAGTCGGGAATCGTCGCGAAAGCAGGGGTATGGGCTCTGGGTCCTTCGGAGTAAGCCGGAAGGAGCGTTCCGCGGGGTGTGCGGCCTGCGGGACGGAGGGCTTGAATGGCCGGAACTCTTATATTCCGTTACCCCCGACTACTGGGGGACTGGGCTAGCAACAGAGAGTGCACACCGCGTACTGCAGCATGCGTTTGAAGAGCTGGGACTGAGGTACATCGTCGCAACGGTTGACAAACCCAACGTCGGTTCCATACGAGTGCTTGAGAAGCTTGGCCTATCTGTGACCGGTGAGAAGCTCATTCACGGCAACCCGATTCTGTACTATGCGGTTTCGCAGGAGCGCTTTAGAGACTTGCACGGGAAGGTCAGCTAGCACCAACCTGCAGCCGACCGGGTCCCGCTACGCGTTCCCGATGGCTGATCCTTCGTTAGCTGGCTATTGATACTCGCAAGAGACTGCTCAGGTCTCTGAGTAGATACATCGTAGGAGGTACACATGACGCAACTCAGGGGAAGAGTCGCACTCGTCACTGGTGGCGCACGGGGAATTGGGCGGGGAATCGCCGGCGCGCTGGCGCAGGCCGGCGCCGACGTCGCTATCGCCGACATCGAGCACCTAGCCAGTACCGCGCAACAGTACGGCACTGCAGCGGTCGGTGGCTTGACAGCAGCTCAAACCACAGCCGCTGAAATTATTACCCTTGGCCGACGTTCGATAGTGATCCCAGCCGACGTCAGCAAGAAAGAGGACGCCCTGCGGATGGTCGAAGAGACTGTCCGACAACTGGGCGCTTTAAATATCCTCGTCTGTAATGCTGGGGTGGTGAGTGTCTCGACTGTCGAAGCTCTGCCCGAGGATGCTTGGGATCTCACCTTTGCTGTGAACGTCAAAGGGGTCTTTCTCTCGTGCCAAGCGGCCATCCCGGCACTGAAAGCCCGGGGTGGTGGCTGTATCATTAATATTGCGTCGGTCGCTGGGAAGAACGGGTCCGCAGGGCTAGCGCATTACTGCGCTTCAAAGTTCGCGGTCGTCGGCTTCACGAATTCCCTCGCGAAGGAGCTTGCGGCCGCCAACATTCGGGTCAATGCGATCTGCCCGGGGATCCTCCGCACCCAGATGTGGGAGTACTTGGCGGACACCTTGAAGCGGCCCGGGGAGTCAAAAGAGCAAGCGTGGCAGCGATACGTCCAGACGCTCATCCCTCTTGGTCGCCCCCAAACCCCTGAGGATATCGGCCAACTTGCGGTGTATTTAGCCACCGCCGAAAATGTCACTGGTCAAGCGATCAACGTGGACGGTGGGATCGAGCTTCACTGAGAGTGAATTAACATATAACCTCAGCGCTCTGATATAGATAGGGAAATGCTCGGAGAGGAGTCATGACAATCGAGCTACTTGCCAACATAGATGTCGATGATCTTGAAAGGGCGATCGAGTTTTATAGCAGCGCCCTCGGATTGCGACTCGGGCGCCGCTTTTACGGAAGTATAGCCGAAATGCTCGGCGCTTCTTCTGCAATCTACCTCTTAGCGAAGCCCGCCGGGAGTGCTGTTTCTATCAGTATTCCGCAGCGGCGTGACTATCGGCGACATTGGACCCCTGTACACCTCGATTTCGTCGTAGCGGATGTTCATGCGGCAGTGCAAAAGGCGCAAGCTGCCGGAGCCCAGCTTGAGGGGGATATCCAGACACATGAATGGGGGCGCATCGCTCACATGGCCGATCCTTTCGGGAACGGCTTCTGCTTGATTGAATTCCTGGGACGCGGATATGACGAAATCGCTCGCTGAGGAGAACAGCGCGCCTGAGCGGTTACCAGGGTTCTTCGTTGGCTAAATCAAACCACAAGAGATTGGCCCAGCAGGTCTGTCACCCTGAGCGAAGCGAAGGGTCCCAAAGTCAGATTCTTCGCTACGCTCAGAATGACACGGCTGAGTGGCTGCGTGGGAAAGTGTACGAATGCCGTGTGGTCTGATTTAGCCGACTCCTCGACATGTTGGGAATCGAGAGAGGGGCTCTGCCTCAACCTAACTTGTGGAGGGACAGTGAGGAGGTTTGGTTGAGATATAACAACTTGGCAAGCGGTCCAGCAAAATTTCGTATGCCGAAAATTATCGAGCTTAAAAACGTTACGGCCTATCGTGGACAAACCCGAGTATTCAACGATCTTTCACTGGAGATCAGCCAGGGATGTCATACTGCTATCCTCGGACCTAACGGCGCTGGTAAATCGACATTGCTCAAGCTGCTGTCGCGAGAGCTCTATCCGGTGCAACGGGAGGGCAGTTACGTCCGGGTATTGGGGCAGGAGCGCTGGAATGTGTGGGAGCTGCGCG
>CAZAYE010000403.1:0-4455 GCA_964489255.1 uncultured Enterobacteriaceae bacterium | reverse complement strand
CGGGCGGTCGGACGCCGACATCGACGGCCCGGAGGGCTGGGGGCTGCTGGGCGAATGCCGCTGCTTGCCACGAGCCTGACACTAAACAGAGAGAAAGCGATAGACAGAGATAGGGACAGAGAATTATTCTTGTGAATTTCATACCAACCTCTGCGCTTTGGTTTTCTCTCTCATTCTCCGTTTCCTCGATTCCCCGGTTCTGTTCTTATCTAAGCCGCTCCAGCAAATGTTCTCCCACTCGTAACGCATTTGCCATGATCGTCAGCGCTGGGTTCACCGCACCGCACGAGGGGAAAAAGCTGGCGTCAACGACATAGAGGTTATCCAAGTCATGCGCCCTGCAGTTGATGTCGAGCACAGAGGTTTTCGGGCCGTGGCCGAAACGCAGGGTCCCACTTTGATGCGCCACGCCAGCCAGTGGGATGCGTCCCGGAATGTACGCCTGCAGTGGAATGACATGTTCTTCAAACTCGATCTGCTTCAGTATTTCCTTCAAATTCGCCAGGAGGCGTTTATGGGCCTTTTCGTTGTTCGGCGTATAGGAGAGCATGATACGGCCATCGCGGGTCACTGTTACCCGGTTGTTCGGGTCGGGTAAATCTTCGGATGTCACCCAGAACGGCACTGCGTGCTCCGCCATCAACTCGAGCGTCCATCCCGGCGCGACCCGCGGCGCACCAGCACGCAAGATGTTGGCATCGACATTACCCATGAGCGAAATGTGGCCCATCGGGTATTCCCACTCTTTCGTTGAGAAGTAAAAGTCATTGAGGCCAAGCGTCTTGTTGAAGCGAGTGGTGTTCTGGTGTTGTGAAAGCGCTAAGAACATGGTGTTGACGTGGCACATATAGTTCCGGCCGATGAGCCCTGAACTATTCGCGAGGCCGTTCTGATGTTTCTCGTTTGCTGAACGGAGCATAAGCGCAGCCGAGTTAATGGCACCGCATGAAGCTACCACGATGTCAGCGGAATACGTTTCTCTAGCGCCGTTCCGCTCGACGTGCACCTTGGTCACTTGGCGGCCTGAGGAACTGGTTTCCAAACGTGCGGCGTACGCGTGGGTGAGGATCTCGATGTGAGGATGTTCGAGCGCCGGTTCGATACAGATGACGTGCGCATCCGCCTTCGCTTGCATGAGACAGGGGAAGCCGTCGCACGTGTTGCAACGGATGCAATGGCTCTTCCGTGGGTTTTGCTCGTTGAGCATGATGCCGACAGGCATCGGGAACGGCCGGTGCCCTTGGCGTTGGAATCCTTCGTAGATCTCTTGAATGCGCGGCTCGTGGCTGAGTGGAGGATGTTTGTACGGCGCGCTTGCGGGTGGCTCGGTTGGGTCGCTACCACGTAGCCCATGCACTTGATAGAGATGTTCAGCCTGCGTGTAGTACGGCTCCATGTCTCCATAGCTGAGAGGCCATGCCGGGGAGATGCCATCAACGTGACGCACTTCTCCAAAGTCTTCCTGGCGGAGGCGGATGAGGGCCGCCCCGTAGAATTTCGTGTTTCCACCGACGTAATAGTGGGTGCCAGGATGGAACTCCTCCCCGTTCTTGTCCAGCCATACATCTTTGACGTGGTAGCGGTCCTCTACCACAACCGCGTGCGAGTCCCAGTTTTCCTTCTCGCGTGGTACGAAATCCCCGCGCTCAAGCAGTAAGATGCGTTTCCCAGAAGGCGCCAGTTTATAGGCGAGCGTCCCACCGCCTGCGCCGGTGCCGATGATGATGACATCATAGTGAGTGGATTGAGACATGGGTTCCTCCTGAAAAGTTGTCAGTAGTCAGTGGTCAGTTGTCAGTTCTTCACAGCTGTCCTCTCTTACTGATTACTGGTAACTGGCAACTGACTACTTTCCTCTGGCAACTGGCAACTGGTAACTAGCAACTGGTTCCAGTTGCACCGAAAAATACATCGCTTGTCGTTATGGTGGTGCAGTTTTGCGCAAAACACGTTGTGCATGCCGTGTTGGCGTACGTAGAGTTCCGCTGCTAGAAGCATGCCAAGTAGTGGAGCGGTGAAATACACCCACAACGCCGTCCAGACTTGTGCCGGCAAGGCAGAAGCGAAAGTACGGGCCGGATTCATGCTCATCCCCGAGTACGGTGCTTCCAGACTGATATAGGTTGCTACCATCATGCCGGCGAAAAGACCGGTAAAGCGCGCCAGGTTTTTGCTATTCGAAACCCGCAACACCATGGACATCTGAATAAAAGAGATCACCAGTTCGGCAACGAAGGCGACCCAAGGTCCACCAGAACCAGGAGTGGTCGCGGCATAATTGACAGCAGGATGCGCGATCGTCATGCTCAACACAGCTGCCGAGAGCAAAACCCCCATCACCCCACCCACAAACTGGGCAGCCGTGTAGAAAAGGGCATCCCAGAACTCGACCTTGCCGAGGCGGAAAAAGGTCCAGGTTACTGAAGGATTAAAGTGCGCTCCTGATTGTTTTCCGAGAGGTGAGTAAATAATGCCAATGGCGGTCAGCCCCATAGCCGCGCCGATCGAGACACGACGAATAAATAGGTCAGGGAGAATTTGACGAACAAGTGAGGCTGGATGTTCAAGTAGGACGACAAAGACACAGGCCGAGATCATGAAGAGCCCAAGCTCGGCACCCTCCATCAGGTACTCAGGCCAGTGACTTGTGAGCGCCACCAGAAAGGAATTATTCTTCCGGATTAGTTGCTCTGTGGTATCGACCTGTACTGCACGCTGAGAGATGAGAATATTTTCCACGCCAGCTTCGATGCCATTCCTCTCTCTCGCGTTTCACGACACCGAAAAAAGCACGCGGCATCAAAAGAGGCATGGCGCTTACCTGCCGCGAATTCATTGAGTCTCTGATCGACTATTCCTCCGGCGAGCTTGACCCCCATCAGTATGAGCATTGCGAAGCTCATCTTCTGTGGTGCCGGAACTGTGCAGTGTATTTAAGCACCTACGAGGCGACAGTCCGCCTCAGCAAAGGAGCCTGCCGATATCCTGCTGAGGCAGAAACCGTGCCGATTGCTGACGACTTGGTGCAAACAATTCTGGCTGCTTGCGCACAGGCAAGAAATCACCCTCCGCCTTCCTGAGATAAAGACAGGGCTACCCCCTTTGACGAATATAAAATACGTCTCTTGAAAGTGCACTAGAGAAGCATTTCTGCCGCACTCCACTCTTGCTGGATTCCCGCTCTCGCGAGAATCATGTACATGAAAATGATCGAGAGCAGAAACGTCCACAGGAACTCGCGAAAGGTACGTTCGAGTTCCCGACCGCGTCCAGAGATGGTTGTGGAGTACGCCGCAGGCAGGTTCAGTTCTGCGGCAGCCGTGCGCAGCGCCTTCGTGCGGTTCAGCCGCGGCACGCGGCTTAAAACCCTAACCGGGGTGTTCTGGGCGGATCGGAATGTTATTCACCAACGGTTTCGGCAATTGCGCCAGATGCACACTGTTGGGTTGGCCAGGAAATACTGCGATGGCTTTCATGTCGCTTCGCTCCTTTCAGTTGTTAGTAGTCAGTTGCCAGTTGCCAGCAAAAAGTTGGCGGTTATCATCTGACAACTGACAACTGGATTCTGATAACTATCTACTCTCCGCTCTGCTGCAACAGCTTCGCGACCAAGCCGGTCCAGCCAGTTTGGTGACTGGCACCGATGCCCGCGCCGTTGTCACCATGAAAATACTCGTGGAAGAGTATCAGGTCGCACCAGTGCGGGTCGCGCTGAAACTTCTCCGTGCCGCCATAGACCGGCCGCTGGTCATCGGGGCCGCGCAGGAAAATACGGGACAGGCGGCGGGAAATCTCTGCCGCGACCTCCCACAAGGTCAGCATCTGTCCCGAGCCGGTGGGGCACTCCACCTTGTAATTGTCACCCAGGTAGTAATGAAACTTCTGCAACGACTCGACGAGCAGGTAGTTGACCGGGAACCAGATCGGCCCTCGCCAGTTGGAGTTGCCGCCGAAGAGCCCGGTGCTGGACTCGGCTGGTTCGTAGTTCACCCGATGCTCCGTGCCGTTGACCGAGAGCGTGTACGGATGATCACGATGGAAGCGCGAGAGGGCGCGGATGCCGTAGGGAGAGAGAAACTCGTTCTCATCCAGCATATAGTGCAGCACGCGGCGCAGGCGGTCGCGGTCCACAATGGACAGCAACCGTCGCTCCCCTCGACCCGGAGTCCTCATGCACGCTAAATTGCGGGTGAGGTCGGGGCGATTATCGATGAACCACTCCAGGCGCCGCTTGAAGCCGGGCAGCCGGCCCAACAGTTCCGGCTCCAACGTCTCCACGGCAAACAAGGGGATCAAGCCCACCATCGAACGCACCTTCAGAGGAAAGTGAGTGCCGTCTGACAAGTGCAGCACGTCATAGTAGAACCCGTCCGCTTCGTCCCACAGCTCGATGCCCTCATCGCCGAGGTTATTCATGGCGTAGGCGATATAGACGAAATGCTCCCAAAACTTGCT
>CAZAYE010000402.1:0-4456 GCA_964489255.1 uncultured Enterobacteriaceae bacterium | reverse complement strand
CTTTGGGCTCGAGCCCATCAAGATTCGCTATAACGATCAATTGGTGGACTGGCTGCCCAAAGTTTGCAGGCGCGAAAGTACGTAGCCCTCACGACTCTATCCGAAGAGAGTCGATACGAGGCAGGTAAATCCAGGGATAACATCCTCGCCACTCAGTTCCTCGTGACTGCGGAGGAGCTGAACCTCGCCTGAAGCGCGGTAGACCATCACAGTCTGCGTACGAGGATGCACAACCCACACGAGCCGCGTGCCTGCGGCTAAATATTCGGCGACTTTTTCAACCACGTCATCGAACCGATCGCTGGGAGAAACAATCTCGACTGCTAGGTCAGGCGCGCCAGGCCAGTAGCCGGTGGGCACTCCTTCAGAGGGGATCCGTTCGCGCGCAATAAACGAGACATCTGGCGCTCGGACTATATCAGGATGCTGCGCAAGTCTGTACCCAGCTTCGGCAGTAAACACGATTCCTAGATTCTGCGACTTGACATATGCAGTAAGCTGTTGAGTTATCAGACCTGCAATTTGCCCGTGCTGCATTCCTGTCGGTGGCATACGTCTCAACTCCCCCCTGACCAATTCATACCGCCAGCCGTCATCGGGCAGGTTGAACAATTCCTCGGCTGTCATTTCGCTTGTCTGCCGCTCTGTCGCCATAAAACTCCTAGGGCGCTGTCTGCCGTGCTTTGTTGGGCAGGGCAAGACCTGCCCTTACTCTTTTCCCTCTGCTATTTCCTGTAACGCCTTCTGTTCATCGGCCAGCATTTCGGCAAAGGCTTCAGCTTCTAATTTTCGATAGCGTTCTAAGGTGGCGGCAACTTTTTCTGCCCCTTCGGTTTTCTCTAGCTCTTTCAGTTTCTCTGCCACCCAGGCAAGATGCCATTCTTCGTCCATACACATTTCTTTAAGAACCGCCAGTGTCTCAGAGTCTACATCAGGTCGGGAGGCGTGCTCTTCGTAGCGTTTGCCGGCACGTTCTTCCACCACATAGGTCAGAGCCAATAAGTCAAGTAAATTCGAAGGGAGACCAGCTTTGCGCCGGAGGTGGCGGTGGTAACCATCGTCGATCCGCACCGGATCGCCATTCAGGGCACGAATCCGTTCGGTCCACAGCCAGGCATGATTGGTCTCGTCAGCCAGATGACGGGTGAGTTTCTCTTGCAGGTCGAGGTTATCGGTACGGTTGATGAGACGTAAAATAAGATCCGCGCCACGAAGTTCAGCATCGCGATAGTAGCTAAACAGCAAAATGTTATAGGCTTTCTTGTCCATGTGTGGTCCTTCAAATTAGGGGATGAAGATTGCGGAGTGAAGATTTTTCATCCTGTATTTTGGCTTCTTTGCTCAGTCCCCTTTTCTGAGGCTTTCCAGGCACTCAACTAAGCTTTCCAAGCTAGAGATCTCGAGGTCCGGGGTGTGACCCTCCACCTCAAGGCCTTTGCGGTTGAGCCATATGCTGTAAATACCAACCCCGCGAGCACCGGCGATATCATGGACGAGGGAGTCGCCGATGTGCACCGCCTGATCAGGGTGACAGTCCGCAGCTGCTAAAGCTGCGCGAAAGATGGCCGGATCCGGTTTGCCGCGAGGGAACTCCCCGCCCACAAACACTTGCCGGAAAAACGCAACGAGTCCAGCAGCGGCAAACTTGGCTCGCTGCATTGCCGGCGCACCGTTGGTTAGCAGACTGAGATGAAACCGCTCAGCAAGCTGCGACAGCAGGGGGAGCACGTCCGGATAGATTCGGCAGTTGCGTAGACGGTGATGCCAGTACGTCTCGACGGCTTCCTGCACGATGGCAGCATCGCCCAAATCCCAACGCGCCAGAGTCTTCTGCCAAAGGGATGCTAACATCGCCTCGGGCGAAGCAAGATGCCGCAGGTTCCGGTCGTAATCGTCCCAAGCCGCGTCCGAGACTTGGCGATAGGTGACAGCGAGGTCGGTTGCGTCCAACTCCGGCCAACGGCGACACACGACAACACATGCTTTACTCAGGGCATCTGCGATAGAGTCTCCATCATCGGCCAGAGTCCCATCGAGGTCAAAAAAGATTGCTTTTAACATAGGCTTTCGTTGCGAGCGCATGAAAACGTCAACCGCCAGAGGCCTTTTAGAGTTCCTTTTTTACGTTTGACGCTTTCCATTTTACCTATCTAATCTGCCCTACCAGCTTGGCGTTGTCTCCTCAATCCCATCACGGCATTTCCTTGACACCCGCTGATTTGCCAGGGAAGATGCGCCGTATATCCACACTGCGTGACAAGGAGGAAGATTCTATGGATCTTGGTCTTACTGGTCGAGTCGCAATCGTGACTGGCGGCAGCTACGGCATTGGCCAGGCCGTTGCTCAGTGCCTTCTTCAAGAAGGAGCCAAAGTCGCCATCTGCGCCAGGAATGCGGATCAGTTGGAGCGGACCGCAAAGGAGCTCGGCTCTGAGGTTCTGGCCGTGCGAGCAGATATGAGTAAGACAACGGACATCGCTGCGTTATTCGACAAAACATTCGGGAAGTTCGGCAAGCTTGATATTCTGATTAATAACGCGGGCGGAACCCATCTCAGCCAGCTTCTTGACCTCCCCGATGAGGCATGGCAGGAAAATATCGACGCGAATTTGTTCAGCGTAATTCGCTGCTCGCGTCTGGCCATCCCTCACATGCGTAAGCAAAAGTGGGGACGGATCATCAACATTTCTTCGATCTTCGGCAAACAGCCTGGTACCGGCATGATTGACTACAATGCCACCAAAGCCGCGGTGATCAGCCTGACCAAGACACTGGCCGATGAATTGGCCAAGGACAATGTTCTGGTCAATGCAGTCTGCCCTGGTCCTGTGCGTACTCCTTTGTGGGAGAATGCAGCGAAGATTATCAATCCGCAGGACCCAGAAGGGATGATGGCTGGCTTTGCAGCGGCAAACATTCCCATCGGCCGCTTCGGCCGACCGGCGGAGGTCGCGAGTTTGGTTGCATTTCTTGCCTCTGAGCGATCAAGCTTCATTACTGGCGCAGCCTATGACATCGATGGTGGGATGGTAAAGTACATGGTATAGGGGGCAGGTATACTCGTACCTGACGCATCGTTTGCATATCCACTCACCGCCCCTGCTGACTTTATCCTCTAAATTCGGCACAATACACCCATTGTCATGAGGAGGGCCGGGTTCTCGGCCCTCTTTTTTTCACCTTATGCGGAGGACAATGTTGCAAAACGGGACACCTAGACGCGACGACATCCGTAACGTCGCTATTATCGCCCATGTAGACCATGGGAAGACTACCCTCATCGACGCGCTGCTTCGCCAGAGCGGGATCTTCCACGCAAAAGAGCAAGTCGTCGAGCGCGTGATGGATTCGTTCGAACTGGAACGCGAGCGAGGGATTACTATTCTGGCCAAGAATGCCGCAATCACGTATCGCGGGGTGAAGATCAATTTCGTGGATACCCCTGGTCATGCTGACTTTGGCGGCGAGGTCGAACGTTCACTGGCGATGGTGGACGGCGTCATGCTGCTGGTCGATGCCTCAGAAGGGCCACTACCACAGACACGCTTCGTGCTAAAAAAAGCGCTGGAAGCCGGACTCCCTCCGATCGTGTGTATCAACAAGATTGACCGACCGGATGCGCGCATCACTGAGGTTCTCAACGAGATTTACGATCTGTTTATTGATCTCGACGCAACCGAGGAACAGCTTGAGTTTCCGGTAGTCTATACGAACGCCCGTGCTGGCATCGCCAAACGCGAGTTGGCTGACGATTCCGCAGATTTACGGCCGCTCTTTGAGCTGATCGTCTCGGCCTTGCCAGGACCGCCGTGCGACCCGACCGCAACCGTACAGTTCCAGGTCAACAACCTCGACTACAACGACTACGTTGGACGGCTCGCGATAGGTCGGATTGTCAGCGGTGAGCTTCGTACCGCTAGTCTCTACACCCTATGCCGTCTCGATGGCTCCCAAGTGCTTGGCAAGATCACGCAACTCTATAGCTGGCAAGGACTCAAGCGCGTTGAGGTGGAGTCTGCCCAGGCTGGTGATGTAGTTGCGATCGCAGGCATCGAAGAGATTCAGATCGGCGAAACGATCTCCGATCGTGAAACGCCCAAGCCGTTGCCGGCGATTCGAGTGGACGAGCCGACGATTGCGATGATCTTCGGAGTGAATACCGCCCCGTGGTCCGGTCGTGAGGGCCAGTTCGTCACCTCCAGAAAGCTGTGTGAACGGTTGTGGGCGGAGTTGCGCAAGAACGTGAGCCTGCGGGTCGAAGGAACCGAGTCGCCAGACTCTTTCCGGGTCATGGGCCGAGGAGAGTTACAGCTGGCAATTTTGATTGAGACTATGCGGCGTGAGGGATACGAACTTCAGGTGTCGAAGCCCACGGTCATTACCAAAGAGATTGACGGCAAGACCCAAGAGCCGATGGAACTGCTCTTAGTTGATATTCCAGAAGAATACATCGGCG
>CAZAYE010000401.1:0-4470 GCA_964489255.1 uncultured Enterobacteriaceae bacterium | reverse complement strand
ACTCAGTCCTCAGCACTTCGCTACTCAGCACTCATTTGAGCCCTGCCTTGCGCAGAGCAGCAAGAATGCGCTCTGTCACCGCTGGATCTTTATAGAGGAGTCTCTGCTTCAACGCTTCCAGAGAGAATTTCGGATTGAGTAGTAGAATCTCTGCTGCCGCAGCCCGGGCTTCCTCCTCTCGGCCTAACTCACTGTAGACGACAGTCAAGCCAAGGTGGGCGAGAGGATAATGAGGCGCGACTGCGAGCACCTTCTTATAGGTCGCAATTGCCTCCTCATACCGCCCCGTCAGGTAATACGCCTGGGCTAAGACGGGTAAATAATCGACCACAGACCGAGGGCTAAGGCGCAGCCCTTGCTCCACTAAGGGAATAGCTTCCTCCGGCCGTCCCGCAAAGTTCAGAGTGACCCCCAGCCAGGTATGAGCAGAAAACCAGCTGGGACCGTGGGCGATCGCTCGCTTCTGCTCAGCAATGGCCTGCTCATACTGCTTGTCCCTTAACAGATAGACCGCCCCCAACAGCTCGTGGGCCAGGGGCGAAAAGTCATCAAGCGCCAACGCCTGTTGCGCCAGGGCAAAGGCCCGCTCCAGTACCTGCGGGTCCTGGGTCCATTGGTTACCCCACGCTTGCACGTAGGCGAATCCCTGTATGGCATACGCCACCGCATAGCTTGGGTCTAGAGCAATGGCTTTCTCGCTCAATTGCCGTGCCTGGGCATTGTCTGCTGGCGTGCCGCGCCACACGGACTCCATCGCGTGCATGGCGTCATTGTAGGCCTGCAGGTTGGGCGTATAGGTGCGCTGCAACCGCTCTTCGTCCTCCGGCCTCAGCTTGAGCCCCAGATGCAGCAGGATCTTGCGCCCGACTTCTCCTTGCACGGCGTAGAGGTCGTGCAGGGGACGATCATAGCGGTCGGCCCAGACGTGCCCGCCTGTGGCGGCATCGACTAGCTGGGCATTGATCAGGATCCGGTCGCCGATCCCGCGCACACTACCTTCTAAGACATACCGCACCCCCAACTCCTTGCTCACCTCCTGGACCTTCACAGCTTTGCCCTTGTAAGTGAGGGTGGAAGATACGGCAATGACAACGAGGTCTGAGAGTTTGGGCAGGTCGGTGATGAGATCGTAGGTCAGAGCGTCGCCGAAATATTCCTGCTGGGGGTCGTCGCTCAAGCTGGCAAAGGGCAGCACGGCAATCGAGGGCTCTTGTCAGGTAAAGGCAGTGCCTCTTCATGGCGGATTGGAGAGTGCGGAGTGGGGATTGTTGGAGAAGACAGATACCATATGAACACGCTTACGATGAACACCACCCCTGCTACTGCCACCCAGGTATGGCGGGCCGGGCCCGCCCGACGCGGTCCAGGACCGGCTTGTCGCACCGCAGCTTGCGCGGCAGCGAGGGCCACGGCTGCCTCATCCATTACCACCCGCCACACCCGCACCGGCTTGGCAATGTTCTTCACCGCCTGCTCGCCGAGATACTCGTAGTTGAGTGCCAGCTTGCTCTCGATCTGGTCGTAGACCGTCCCAGAAATGAAGACCCCCCCTACGTCGGCCAAGGCTTGCAACCGGGCGGCGACATTGACGCCATCGCCGTAGAGTTGCTCGCCCTCCACTACCACATCGCCCACATTGAGGCCGAGGCGAAACTCCATCTTGCGCTCAGGCGGCACCTCGGCATTCTTGGCTTTGAGCGCATATTGGATCTCGACCGCGCACTGCACAGCATCCACGGCGCTGGCAAACTCGGCCAGGATGCTATCCCCAGCCGTGTTCACTACTCGGCCGTGGTGGTGCGCGATACACGAGTCAGTGATTTCGCGGTAGGCCGTTAAGGTGCGGATGGTCCCTACCTCGTCTTGGCCCGTGAGGCGGCTGTAGTCTTTGACGTCGGCGCTCAAGATGGCAGCGAGCTTGCGCTCGACCTTCACTGTCTGCATAGGAGGTATCCCCCTTATTGTGTCACACCGGCAATTGCGCTTTGTCAGTTCACCTGCCCTCTCGGAGTCTCAGTTGAGTAATTGACTGGGAAGTGCGGGCTAACACCGCGGGTGAGCTGCGGGCGCCGGTGCGTGAATGCGCACGCGGCCGCCACGAGGCGCCAGTCAGCTCCATCCCCTTGTTCGGCGTCACGTCTCCTCTCCAGGCTTCGCCGCCGCGAGGAAGACTACGTCGTGCATCACAGACTCGCGGCCAGAAGTCCTTGGCACTTACTTCCTGAAATCGAAGTACGCCACATGATCGGTGCCGTCTGTCAACCGCACAACGAGTTTACGGCAGGTGCCAGCCCAGGCTTTGTTCGTCTTCCACACGTAGGTGTACCGGTCACTCGCGGCATCGTAGCTGAGGCTGCTCTGGCCGGCGGTGACGGTTTCCTCAATGACGTCTGAGAAGCCAGCCGTGCTGCAGTCGACGTTCGCAGACCCTGGATAACCCGGTGCGAAGATGTCCAGCCCCTGGTCGCCGCTGAGGCTGAACTTCACGGGGATAGCCCGCCCCGCGTTGACCTTGTTGAACACAAAGGCCGGCCCCGGCCCGGGGTTATCGACGGACGGGAAGAAGCCGCTGAACTGGAACGTCGCCCTGGCCTCCTCGAAGACGGCGAAGAGGGAGAGGGAGGTGACGTTTCCGCAGATGATCTTGGCCACGGTGTCCAGCGAGGTCGTCACATCGACCCAGTCGGGGTCCTCGAAGTGCATGAGCCTCAAGGTCGATTCATCGCTAAAACTCACCGCAGTGTAGTCGATGCAGACTGTCACCGGTCCAACAAATGTTGCTGTGGTACTGAGATCGTAGTACGTGGGTGGGGTGCCAAGCTGGAAGCCAGTCGGAGGAGGTGGCCCACCCGTGGTGATGGAGAGCGTTGTGTCTCCCACGGCAGTGACACTGCTGAAGGTCGCCGTCACGGGCGCCGTCTGGGAGGTGTCATCCACCGGCTGGACCGACACGTTGTTGCCCGTTGGAGTATCCACCACAGGGGCGTTGAGCAGGATCACGGCGTCGCCGTCGCCATTCACCACCGCCAGGTCGGGCTTGCCATCGCGATTGAGGTCCCCGATGGCGATGGAGAACGGGAACGTTCCCGCGGCGAGGTTAGTCGCGGCGCCGAAGGCGCCCGTGCCGTCGCCGAGGAGGATCGAGACGTTGTTGCTTTCCTGATTTGCCACCGCCAGGTCGGGCTTGCCATCGCGATTGAGGTCCCCGATCGCAACGGGGATTGGCCCCGTCCCCACGGTGAAGCTGGTCGCGGCTCCAAACGCGCCGGTGCCGTCACCGAGGAGGATCAAAACACTGCCAGAGATGTTGCCATTCGCCACGGCGAGGTCGGGCTTGCCATCACCGTTCAGATCCCCAATCGTGACGATGCGCGGGGACGGCGCGAAGAAGTTGGTGGCGGACCCGAAGGCACCGGTACCGGTACCGAGGAGGATCGAGATGGTGTGGCTGACAGAATTCGCCACGGCGAGGTCGGGCTTGCCGTCGAGATTCAGGTCCCCAATCGCGACGGAGACCGGATTGGATCCGACGGCGGGGCTGGTGTCGAGGACAAAGGCGCCGGCGCCGTCCCCGAGCAGAATCGAAACAGTATTGCTGCCGGAATTCGCCACGGCGAGGTCGGGCTTGCCATCGCCATTGAGGTCCCCGATCGCGACGGAGACGGGCTGCGTCCCCACGGCGAGACTGACAGCGGCGCTGAAGGCACCGGCGCCCGCGCCGAGGAGGATCGAAATATCATTGCTGAGAGCATTCGGGACAGCAAGATCGGGCTTGCCATCACCATTGAGGTCCCCGATCGCGACGGAGACGGGCTGCATCCCCACGGGAAACTGCGTGGCGGCGCCAAATGAGGCCGGCTCAGCAAAACTGACGGTGACCGGAAACAGGGCCGTCAGGCTGATTGTAAGGAGCCCTAATCCCAGCGTGCAGTGCTGTGCCCCGCGACGTCGCTTGGGGGAAGTGCTGCTGAGGTGGCAGCGTAAAAGGCCGTTGAGATTTTCTCTCCATGCACACATCCAGCTACGGTATGACATCCTGGCTTCTCCCTTCTGGTTGAACCTCCCGGTTTCGGATGGAAGCCGAACGCCGCTGATCACCTGCCGCCACCCGAACGAGACCTCTCGCGTTCTTTCCGACCCGCAACCGGGTGGCGGTCAGGTGCAACGGCTTTGTTAGGCGTCTTCGTCCGAGAGGTGCGCCCCGATTTTCGTTTCGCAATTAACTGTCGCACCGTGGGCACTAACGCAACCGGTACTTCCATAGTCGTGCTTTCGAAAGCCGCATCAATTTCGGCGGCAGCTTCTTCATCGCTTTGCGAGTCGTAATAGTCCAGTACGCGACGAACCCGGGCTTCATTCCACCCGCGTGGGTATTGCTTGGCGGTCATCGTTTCCTCCTTCGGCTGCGGCGGAGTGCCCGTTTTGCTTTCGGACCCAACTCATACGCCGTTATGACAAAAACTGACTCGG
>CAZAYE010000400.1:0-4471 GCA_964489255.1 uncultured Enterobacteriaceae bacterium | reverse complement strand
CAGGATTCCTAAGGGAGTCTCATCATCCTCGAAAGTCTGCAACCACTCTTCGAGGTATTGTCGCACCTCGGGCCGGCGCTGGCAGCGAGCGATTTGGGTAGCATAACGAGGGTCAGTGGCTAATTCCGGCTTGCCCATCGCCTTCACCAAGGGCGCCCATTGGTGCTCGACTACGGCAAAGACGATATAGCCCTTTTTGGCTTTGTACACACCGTACGGGCAGATATTGAAAAAGTCACCACCAAAGCGATGGGGTTGGATCGCGCCGTGGCTCATGAGGAAGAGTGGGAAGTTGATGTAGTCAAGGTAGACAAGCGATTCAAGCTGCGAGACGTCAATATACTGCCCTTCGCCAGTCATAGCGCGATGGAACAGGGCTGCGCAGATTGCCAGAGCGCCGTGAATGCCGGCGTTGGGATCACCGAAGTAATTGCCCACGTACTCAGGCGGACCATCGGGCTCGCCGGTCATTGCCATCACGCCGCTTTGGGCTTGAGCGATGATGTCGAAGCTGGTGTGCTTGGCATAAGGACCATCCTGACCGTAGCCCGAGACTGAACACATAATGAGACGCGGGTTAATCTCTTTCAGTGAGGCGTAGTCGAGACCATACTTCTCCATGACACCAGGACTATAGTTTTCAACAGCAACATCGACCTGACGTATCAACTCACGCACGATCTCCAGCCCTTTGGGATTTTTGAACTCCACCCCCACGCTTTTCTTACCAGCAGAAGCGGCCAGGAAGAACGCACTGATCCCAGGTTCGACCAAATGAATCTTACGGCCGAGGTCGCCATCCGGCGCGCGCTCAATCTTAATCACATCCGCACCGAGGTCGGCGAGCAGCCGTGTGGACGAAGGTCCAGCGAGGTACTGAGTGAAGTCGAGCACTTGGACGCCTGAGAGCAGTTGCTTTTTGCCGTTCGTTTCTTGCGTCATAGGTCCCCCTTTTTCGATGGCTTTCGTCGTATGATTGCATGCCACTTTAAACAATAGCTCCGCCAGGCTCAACGCCTTACAGGTTTACAGAGGAACATTTGCTTGACAGTCGTCTAGCCTCTCAGTAGTTACGAGGTAATCACAATGAGGCGACGAGGTTGTTCACTGCGGCACTAGCGGTGCTGCCCCCGCGCCCGACAGGCGGGAAATCTTCTCACCCCCGGACCCTGGAAGCGGCACTTCGCTACTCCCGCGTTTCGCCCTGACCTCGACCGAATCCGTCAATGACGCCGATCATTAACCGCCCACGTGAATGCCTCAAAGATTCGTCCGGTTATCATTATCTTCTGCGTAGTAAATTTGCCTCAAATGAGAATTGCGTGCCGCACCGGATTCGGTGTTGCTCTAGCGCGATATTGACTAACTTGGCAACAAGTTCATCGAATGGCAGCCCGACTGCTTCCCATAGATAGAAAGCGAGAGAGCCAGGCATAGTGTTGATTTCGTTAAAGTAGAGACTATCACTAGTAGTGTCTAAGAGAAAATCAACCCTCGCTATGCCGGATGCACCGATGAGACGGAAGACTTGGATTGAGAGCTCCTGTGTATGTGCGGTCAGCTCAGCTGAAATAGGAGCAGGTACGATTCGCTCTTGGGAAGCCATACCTGCCTCTGCCCCGGTAGCCATAACTCCTTTCCCACCCCCCCTGTATTTGTCATCAAAAGAAAGGATCATCTCACTGGTACAGGGTTGCTCACAAACCGAGGCCTGTTCTGGGGGGCCAATTACAGAACAGTTGATTTCGATAAAGTTAGTAATCGCACGCTCAACCAAGACGTGATCGTCTAGCAATAATGCCTCCTCGATTGCTTTTGTTAGGTCAGTGGAGCGCTCACACCTTTTAACACCAATGCTGCTCCCGAGACAAATCGGCTTAACAATGGCCGGATAGCCACAAAAATCTTCAACACGAGCAACGAACGAATCGCTATCGTCTTTCCAGTCAGCTCTTGAAATCGTTATACAATCGAGCACAGGTATGCCGGCGTTCTTACAGAATATCTTCGTCCTTGCCTTATCCATTCCAATTGCCGATGCGCAGATATTCGAGCCAACGTAGGCTACGTCGGCCATCGCAAACACTCCTTGAAGTGTCCCGTCCTCGCCGAAGGTCCCGTGTATAGTTGGGAAAAATACATCAGCCCATACAGGTGGCGCTTTCTTGAACAATCCCCCTCTCGTGTCAGGATGTAACAAGAGTTTACGTATAGATCTATCAGGGCTGAGAACCATACGGTAGACGTCTTTAAGCTTCTTCGCGCTGAAAGCAGGATCTGTATATTGTTTGATATTGTACAGGGAGTGACCCACGTACCACTCCCCCTCTTTGGTAATGTATATTGGTAAACATGCATACCCAGCTGCTTCCAGCGCATCCATTACCTGGTGGCCAGTAATTACAGAGACTTCATGCTCTACAGATCTGCCTCCGAAGAGGACGGCTACAGTTTCCTTTGACATATACCCTTTTTATAATCTCACGTCTCTGCATAAAGATCGGGCAGATCATTCTCAAAGAGCACCACATCACCACTTCGGGTAATATGTTGGAGCTCCGAGGTAGCTTCGGTAAGGTCTCTGACAACACAGATGCGCTCCCGAGGAAATCGCTCCCGCTCCAGACCTCTCATAATAGCCCGGGTCTGCTTAGGCCCTACAAGTAGCACATAGTCACATATCTTGGCTGCATTTGCTCCAAGCTCCTCATTTTGCTTAACCCCATCTTCTCCAAGTTCAACCATCCCCGGTGTTACCAGCACTCGTCTGCCGGTCTTGAATTCCCGGAGCGCCTCGAGGGCCTCTCGTGCCCCTACGGGGTTGGAGCTATACGAGTCATCAATAATAGTTGTTCCCGCTGCCCCTTGTAGCAGTTGCAGCCGGTGAGGAACCGGTTGAATTTTGGGAATAGCCCTTGCCACCTCCCCCAACGGCAACCCCATTTCTAGTGCGACACAAGCCGCAGCAAGAATATTGAGCACATTGTGACGGCCAATTAATACAGTATTTGTAGCTATACGATGACCCTCACTGTTCACTAATGTAAACGACAATCCTTGTACACTTGAGATAATCTCTTCGGCCCACAGCGTGAGATTATGCTGCGCATTATCCAAACCATAGCGCAGTACTTTCACCCCATTCGCTTTATCGGCAAGCCTCCTACAACGCCAATCGTCGTTGTTGAACACCGCAATCCCGGACTTTGGGAGCGACTCTACTAATTCATATTTTGTTGCTTCGATGTTCTCTATTGTCCTGAATCGTTCTAAGTGCTGCGGTCCGATAGCCGTAATGACCCCAATTTGAGGGCGGACAAGATCTGAAAGTTTTTGAATATCGCCCCGGTGATATGCGCCCACCTCAACGATAAATATCTTATGTTGAGACTTAAGGTCATTGTTTATAACACGGCATACACTCATTATCGTATTGAAACTCTGAGGAGTCTTGAGAACACAATAACGCTCGCCCAGAAGCGTGTGTAAGAAGTATTTAGTTGAAGTCTTACCATAACTACCGGTAATACCTACCACGATGGGAGCGAATTGTCGCAACCGTCGCCTGGCAGAGTGAATATAGTATGCGTTAATGGTCGCTTGCACAGGGGTAAGTACTAAATTAGCTAAAGCCGTTGCAAGCGGAGAAATCTGCGTGACGGTTAACCCAGCGAGAAGGATAAATGCGGCCCCCCCGTATTCATTGGAGAAACGCAATCCTTTAAATAACTTTTCAAAGACGTAATGGCCGAAAGTTCCGGCGACGGCGATAGAGATTAATAACGTTAGAGCAAAGATTCTAATTGCCCGAGCAGTGTAGACGAGTGGTTTTTTGGCCTTCGGTCGTTTGCTGCGTAGCAAGAGTATGCTTCCGGTAGCGCACCATGTTCCAAGTACGAAGTGAGCTCCATACATTACTTCAAGTTCATGTAAGAGCACGAGTACTCCTAGAAGACTGAAAAGCAAGAATCCAGACTGGCGTTCAAATAGCCGCTTGCAAGGCATCGCCCACAACCATCTTAACAACCTAGCGCTTAAGTAGCTGTCAAGCTGAAGCATGTGTAGGGTATGTACGCAACGAGCCCAGCCGCGCGCAAACATGATCAACAGTGAGAACACCGTAAGAACAAGATATAGACTATAGGTGCTCACTATACTGCTTAGCATATTAACACTTTACTCTCTTAGAAATTTCTCTACCACGAGACAAAACTTGCTGTACTGATCAACATAGGAAAAATGGCCGGCATTTTTAAAGATAATTAGTCTGGTGTTAGGGATCAAACGTTCCATCACTTTTGCAGCGGAAACTGGTGTTTCTTTGTCATCTGCTCCCCATATAAGCAGAGTAGGAGCCTTAATGTGGGGTAACATCGGGCTAAGATCTTCATTAACGACCTTAACGAAAGTTTCACGAAGTGGCCCTGCGCTAGCGTAATCCTTTGATTCAATTGCCCTATAAATCCGCCGG
>CAZAYE010000399.1:0-4473 GCA_964489255.1 uncultured Enterobacteriaceae bacterium | reverse complement strand
GGACATGCCGCTGCCAACCCCCGTCTTCGTCTTTGTCTACTACATAGTTGCGTGAGTCTGGGCGGAAGGTCACCCGGAACCGGCTGTTCTGGGCGATCGCCTTCATACGTGCGGCTTGCAGGTCAGTCGCAACTTGTCTCGCCCCTCTATTAAGCCGGGCTCGGGAGAGCAGCGGACCGACTTGTAGAGAAGCCAGACTTCCCAGAATCCCTAAGAGCACAATAACCAAGAGCAGCTCGATCAGGGTGAGACCGAGGGCTGGGAATTGGGGGCTAGGGGTTGGTAAGAACAAACTGTTCTTCTCTGTCATTTCTAGCACAGCTTCAGACATTTCTTGCGTTTCTTGGATGATCCCGGTGCAGGGGCACGGCAGGCCGTGCCCCTACGGGAAGGGCCGCCACATAGGGCTACCTACAATTCCTGAAGGTGCTTCTTGAGCAAACATTAGAAGTTGGGAGAGAGCCTCCAGTTCCTAGCCTCAAGCCTCCAATTCCACCTGCAGAGCGTTGAGATTGCGCGCCATCATATTCCAGAAAGCCGTAGCGGCGGTGAGTTCAAGGAGATCCTGCTGCCCAACCAGCTTCCGCACCTGCTGAAAGAGTTGATCGTCAACCTGCGCCTTTAGAGTCAGTTCTTCAGCGTAGCGCAGGATGAGTTTATCTTCCTCCGTGAAGAGTGGGCTGGTTTGATAAGAGCCGACGTTGTCAATCTGCGCGCGGGTTAATCCTACCCGTTCCGCGATCTCGATATGGCGGCTAAACCCGTATTCGCAATTGAGTCGCTTCATCAGAATGAGCACAGCAAGTTCGCGCAGCCGTGGGTTGAGAGATGATTCAGTCATGAAATAGTTCGCCAGAGGAAAGACGCGCGTCGCGAGCCCAGGACTATTAGCCAGTGCCTTGACGACATTGGGAACAGCGCTGACGTTAAATTGTTTCTCGAACGTGTCGTAGAGTTCTTTTACTTTCCCGGTCGCCGTGTCTTTTTGCACGTACGGAATTCTTGCCATAGAGGATCCCTCCTTTAAAAATTCGCGGTCTTTTTTCTCTACGCCTTTTCCCCCACCTTTGGCAAGGATTGCGTCCCTACGCACCAAACCTCTCGATCCATGATACGGTACGCATCAACACGGTGAGAGCCCGGGTCACGGCTTCACAGCTATAATTCACTGCCAAGGGGGGACATCCACCGCTCCGCTGTACGAGGTCCAGATCAAGCTTGCGGTTCGGCGTGGCATCGTCACGGACCACGACCGCTCCTAGGATTTGTCCACAGGCAGTGGGATCTACGACTTGCAAATCTCCGTCTCCAACCACGAGTACAATGCCTTGCCAGCGGACCGTGGCATTTCTGAGGCGCACCACATGCGGGATGACTAAGATTCCAGCTCCGGTAACGACCGCTCCATCACCCACTTCCAACGCGTTTTCAACTTGCGTTACCTGCGGCTGTGCCCAGGTACCATACGAGTGGGATCCAGTGGCGAGACTGGCGGTGACACGGAGGATCTTCTCTTCTGGCAATTCTGCGACGCGTCGGGCGATGTCATCGAGAGCCAGGTGCAAACGCGCTCGCTCGGTCGTGCTCAGGGCATGGACCACCGGTGGGGTAGCGGGAGCAGAGGTGAATGGGCCGCGGTTTTCAGGTGGGTTTGGGAGGTGGGTTGCGGGAGGAAACTCCGTTGCGCGGAGCGCCGCGTCAGCGAGGGAGAGGTTGAGGAAACAGGCTGGGTTGGTTGCCACGCAGGGCCCACTCGTGAAATACGGAAAAGCTCCAGAGCCACGCACCCAGAACAAACCTGGGGTGCAGGGACCAGACGCATCGCTACCGTCAGATTGACAGAAACTGTTCGCGCGCGTCACGATCTCGCGTTTGAGTAGGTCTGTCGCTGCGATGAGGTCATCCTGCGCAACAGCCTGTGTCGTCGCGAACGGTGATATACCGGGGCACAGTGCGGACAGCGCACCGTCAGGTGCGTGATTCCTGCCATCCACCGTAAAATCCGGGATACGGCGTCCGATCCCACCACTCTGGTCGTTAAAATCCGGATGAAGCCCGTCACCGTCGCTCGTGATTACCCCAGCTGGAGAGAAGTCCGGCATCCGCACGAGCTCTTCCACCACATGTCGCGATCCCTCAGGCCCCAGGCCATGAGCGGTCAACCGATACGCTCTCCCTCCGAGGTCGGCAATATCAACCGTGTAAGTGCCGTCAGCGAGCTCTTCAGGGCCGACCGTGACCGGCAATGGAGTGACCGCCAGATTCGCCTCCAGCCAATTCTTCCCGACTTCGGTGCCAGTGCGCGCGAGCCAGAGTGCCTGAGTGCTGGTGAGGAAGTTGCGGGAAATCAACAGATCGGTTCGACTCAGCATCAGTACCCCTACTCCGACGATGAGGAGCAGGGAGAGAATCAGGAGAGTGATAACTAACACAACTCCGTTTTCGGACTGGGTGCAGAACGCATGGCCGGTAGGACATCCACGCCGAAGCGGAAGGCGGAGGAGGAGCACCGACATTGCGTTGAGAACCCAGCAGCGTAGTTCCTGACGTGGTTGCGAGCCGTACTCCGGCTGGTTGGCAGGTGTCTGCAGCATGGGGGTTACCGTGGTGGATTCGGGAGGAATATGGTCGAACTCAACTCCGAGGTAAGGGGAGCTTTAACCTGCGGGTCAGGGTGTCGCGCGCGGACTTGCACCGTTACCAGGATGGTGTGCACAGTGGCTCGATCCTGGCTGCTGAGAGGTGGCTCTAGCTCGTTTCCATCACGCTCAAAGTAACGGAGAAGAAATCCGCTCACCGGGACATCGTTAATCAGGGGCTGCGGTGCCCCACCACCTGTCGCACGTTTGAGGACTTGCTCGCTGTCATCGTACACATAGGCGACCTGTTCTCCCGGATCGTCGGGGCAGCCATCTGGCGGTGTACCAATGCTCTCGCCCCGAAAGTCGTATTGCATGGTCACAGACTGTTCTTCTGCTGCCGTGAGGCGCTCAAACCCCTCGCACGGGCTTTCCCGGACTGGTCGTGCGCCAGCGAGATGGAGTTCCCGCGTCAGAAAATCAATGGCTAACCGGCTGCTTTCTTGGAGCGAGAGACGCACTTCTTCGGCTTTGACCACACGGAAGTGCACTCCGTAGAACCCGTACAGGGCCGCATAGAGCAAACCAGCAATACCCATAGCCACCATCGCTTCCACAACGGTAAAGCCGTCTGACGCCAATCGCTGATTGCGCATCGCCGCTCGCTTCCTATTCATTCACTGCCGTGGTGAGGGCGAGCGAGTGAGATTCGTAGTCGGTCCAAGAGACAGCCACGTCGATACGCACGACCCCGGTCTCAGGAGAATCGCGAGTGATAAACCACTCGCGCGCGAATCCAGAGCGCGGAGCATCACTACCGCCGCTACGGAACCCCTCTTGGGAACGCAGTTCCTCTAGCTTGTCTTGAGCGAGAATTGTGGCTTGGGTGAAGTTTTCACTGATCTGGCCCGCACGCACGGCCATTGCCACGCCGGTGGCAATCCCTGGCGCGGACAAGGAAAAGAGGGTGATGGCAACTAGAACTTCCACGAGGGAATAGCCCGCTTTCCCCAGAGCGAACATAGGAGATCCCTCCTTTACAACCTGGCACAGGCCAGCGGCCCGTGCCACCAAGCGACAAAACTTTCAGGAAGGCTGGTGGTCCAGCCGGCCCGGCTGGACTCACTTCAATTATCTTCCCGCCTTTGCCTCTTCCAACGCTTTGGTCAGCAGCGGCACGACTTCGGCATAATCTCCGACAATGCCGAAGTCCGCATTTTGGAATATCGGCGCTTTGGGATTTTTATTAATCGCCACCACAAGGCCGGCACGGCGGATGCCAACCGTGTGTTCGAAGGCACCGCGGATGCCGATGGCAAAGTACAGTTTCGGCGCAATAGCTCGACCGGTCAGTCCAACTTGATGCTGTCGGGGAAGCCAACCCAAGTCGCTAATATCCCGGCTAGACGCCAACGGAGCTCCGCCTAAGACGGTAGCAAGTTGCTCGATGACCGGCAGATTCGCTGGTCCGCCGATACCTTTGCCTACGCCAATCGCGATCTCAGCCGAGTCAAGAGCTGCGGCTTTGCCGGCATCTGCCCCGGTTTGAGAAAGGACCTTTACCCGGCTGGTTACGCTATCGTCCGGCCAGAGCATCTCGATGCGGGCCTGACGGGCCGGATTAGGTTTCGCTTTCTTTAACATTCCTGGCCGGACGGTGGCCATTTTCGGAGTCGTACGGGAGAGAATAGGAGCGACGACATTGCCGCCAAACGCGGGCTTGTACTGCAAAAGTTGCCCTTGTTCATTGACATCGAGATCGACACAATCCCCGGTGAGTCCCAAACCGAGGCGCGCAGCGACGCGTGGCGCCAAGTCACGACCAATGGCGGTCGAGCCCAACAGCACCGCTCCAGGTTGATGGTCTTGGATCGCACGGGAGAGAAGCGCCGTA